>NZ_SJXG01000015.1:0-3192 GCF_012027885.1 Brevibacterium sp. LS14 | reverse complement strand
CGAACGAGATATAACTCTAGACCACCAGAACACCCCCACGCAACCCCGAAACCACACCAGGCAGGGTGACAACCACCACACACCTGTTGGGCTGACCCCGGGATGTAGGTCCAGTCGTTGTGTGAGTCGTCTTGATGCTCGCTGCTGCGGGCAGGAAGACTGGTCTCATCATGACGAACACGAGGAAGCGGCACACGCCTGAGCAGGTCGTGCGCAAGCTCGGACAGGCCGACCGGATGCTGGCCGATGGCGCGGACGTCGCGGCGGTGTGCCGCGAGCTGGGCGTGTCGGAACAGACGTACTACCGGTGGCGCAACCAGTACGGCGGGCTCAAGGCCGACGACGCCAAGCGCCTCAAGGAGCTCGAGAAGCAGAACGCCACCCTCAAGCGTCTGCTCGCTGAAGCAGAGCTGGAGAAGGCGGCGCTGAAGGAGCTGGCAGAGGGAAACTTCTAGGCCCGGGCAGGAGGCGCGCCGCTGTCGCTCACCTCATCGCGAAGATGCGGGTGAGCGAGCGGATGGCGTGCCGGCTGACCGGGCTATCCAGGTCCGCCTACCGGCGCACCCTCAAGGCCGATACCGTCGCCGACCCCGACGCCGCCTTGCGTGAATGGCTGCGCGGTTACGCGAAGAAGCACCCCCGCTGGGGCTACCGGCGCGCGTGCCACGACGCCCGCGGCGAGGGCTGGCAGGTCAACCACAAGAAGATCCAGCGGCTATGGCGCGAGGAAGGCCTACGCGTGCCCCAGCGACGTCGCCGTAAGCGCATCGGCTCCTCGACCACGGACGCCCCCAAGGCGTGCGCCCCGAACGTGGTGTGGGCCATCGACTTCCAGTTCGACGTCGACGAGGCCGGGCGTCCGATCAAAATCGCGTCGATCGTGGACGAGCACACCCGGGTCTGCCTCGGCGGCCTCGTGGAACGCTCCATCACCGCCGACCGTCTCACCGACCATCTCGACGACCTCGTTAAGCTGCACGGACCGCCCGCGGTCCTCAGAAGCGACAACGGGCCCGAGTTCATCAGCCAGGCGATCGCCGACTGGGCCGGCACCCGCACCGGCTTGTCGTACATCCCGCCCGGCTCGCCGTGGCTCAACGGCTACGTCGAGTCGTTCAACTCCCGCCTGCGCGACGAGTGCTTGAACATCAACAGCTTCTACTCACTGCTGCACGCCCAGGTCGTCATCGGCGACTGGAAGGTCGAGTACAACACCGTGCGACGCCACTCGGCGCTGGGCTACCTCACCCCGGCCGACTATGCTCGCCACTGCACCCACGAAATGGAACCCGACGACTCACACAGAGACCGGACCTAACAACGGGGGCGGCCCACTGTTGTCTGAAATGAATCCGCTGGTCAGGGCAGTGGTGGCTTGGTCGTCGTCACCGGTTCAGGGCTTCTCACGACATAGCTGCGGCGCGGATCGCGTCGACCTGCCGATCGATGACGGATGCGAACATGGCGATATCGGAATCCGGCAGGTTGAGTCGTCCGGCGACGGATCGCTAACGACCTGCAGCCTCGGCGACGTCGACCTCGGTCTGCCGCACCGCTGACTCTTCGAGGTGACAGAGCGTGCCGAATTGGACCAAGGCCTCAACATCGTCGTTGACGCTTTTCGCTCCATTGACAGCAGTCTGCCGTTCGGCGGCGTGGTCCGGTTCGAGATTGACGGGCTGAGCTCCCATCCCGCATGTCGGCGACGAAGCCGTGATTGCGGAGGTGGTCATCGGTGTTGTGCATCGCAACGGAATAGACCATCCGACGGAACAGCTCCTCACAGTCGCTGAAGCACCGTGGAGTCCGCTGACACTGAACGGGGCGGAGGACAGGGGCAGGACGGGGTCGATCGCGTACGCCCAGCGCTGCGCGAGATACGACTCTCCGTGGATGAAAGTCGTCGAGATCTGAGTTCGCGCGAAGTGGAAGCAGGCGGTGCCGACGGGCATTGGTGCGCCGTCGACATCGAGGTCCACGGAGACCTCGGTGCTCACCGCCTGATCCGCTCCGGCAGCGTCTCAGCGGACCGCCATCGGCCGACATCCGTGCTCAGGGGGTCGAATGCGCCCGCAACGTGGTCGAGTTGCCCGAGGCGTGCATGACTGACATGACGGCCCCGATCGAGACGCCAGCTTCTCCCCGTTCGGTCTTCTGCAATGTCGATCTCGAGATGCCGGCACGCTCGGCGAGCTCCTCGGATTTGAGAGTCTGCATGAGGCGCCATCGTCGAATCGATCCGCCGATGTCGACGAGGCGTCGAGAGACGGACCGTGTGACGTCCATGTCGCCTCCTCTTGTCGCTGATCGCAGGCATAAACGGTTCTACTGGTTAAAACACGCGCCATTAACTGTTTACGACAGGCTTCAGAGCTTGGAGAACGGCTCCGCATAGCGAAAGGCGCCACGCTGGCCGGAATACGAAGAGAGGGCTCGCGCCTGGAAGTAGTCGCCCCAGCTGGGATCGGGGCCGGTGATGTCCATCGCCGCGGCCGGCGCGAAACCGAAGCGGGTGTAGAACGCAGGGTCACCGAGGAGGCCGGCGACGGTCTCCCCCATCGCGTCCGCGGCGCCGAGCGCGAAGTGCATGAGCGCCGAGCCGACACCTCTGCCGTGCATCTCCGGCACAACGCTGACAGGGCCGATGCCGATCGCCGGCGATGATCCGATATGGGCTCGAGTGGCCACGAGGTGGCCGACGACGGTGTCGTCGACGACGGCGACCACGGAGAGCTCGGGGATCCAGCTCTCGTCTTCTCTCAGCCATTCGATGAGTGTGACCTCGCCGGGATCGCCTCCGGGAGTGACAGGAGGGGCACTGTGCGCGGCGGCAGCGAACGCTGCAGCGGTCACCGATCGGATCGCAGGAATGTCGGCCTCGGTCTCGCGGCGAATGATCATGACCCGACAGTACCCCGAATTCCCCGGCAATGTCGTGGTCTTCCTCAGCAGCCTCGTGGACGCGCGGGCCGAGCGAATCAGCCGGCGCAGCGCAGTGATCGTGAATGCAGAAAAGGGGCGACCCACTTGGGTCGCCCCCCACCACTCATTCGCAGGCGTCCACTCCCGTGAAGGCACGCATCTGCCTGTCCCCCACGAATCGGATCTGCCTGTGAATGAAAAAGTGGGGGCACCCCTTCGAAAAGGAGTGCCCCCACCAACAATTATTGCGGCAGTCACTTACTCTCCCAC
>NZ_SJXG01000013.1:0-431 GCF_012027885.1 Brevibacterium sp. LS14 | reverse complement strand
CGACCGGGAAACCGGAAGCCACGCCGCCTGTGGTGTTGGTCGGATCGGTGATTCCGGCCGAAGTGGCAGAACCCGTGCCGTCGCCGTCACCGTTGCCGAGCGTGTAGGCGTCGTCGGTGGCAGGCGGGACTGCCCAGTCTGGGGGTGCCTGCGGGATCGGCAGAGGCGCATCATGAAGCTCCCCGTGGAGGACCTGATCGACAATCTCGAAGAGCGCAGCCTGGTCGGCGGCAGTGTCATTGCTGCCGCTCGGGGTTGCAGGGTGTCCCAGCGATGTGCCACCGGCGTCTTCACTGTCGACGCCCGTATCACCCGTGGTCCCTGAGTTGTGGCCGCTGGCATCGGTATCCGGGGTGACTGAGTGGATGCGGGAGGTGAGCAACCCGTTCAATGCCGCCCCGGACACCGGGTCGAGCAGTCCCCCGAGCACC
>NZ_SJXG01000012.1:0-313 GCF_012027885.1 Brevibacterium sp. LS14 | reverse complement strand
CACGGCGGCTACGGCTTCATGAACGAATACCTCGTCGCTCGCCACTACCGCGACTCGAAGATCCTCGAGGTCGGCGAGGGCACGACCGAGGTCCAGCTCATGCTCATCGCCCGCGAACTCGGACTCTGAGATCTCGTGACCTTGAGGTGACCCTCCCGGTCTCTGCGCCGGAGTCGCACCACCCACCCCTCGCCGAGGCGGTCCCGTCGTTCCGTACGGAGCGGCGGACCGCCTCGGCGAGGGGTTCGTCCGGTTAGGGTGGACCTCAACCGAGGAACGGAGGTCGCGGATGGAGCCCATCGACTGGTCGTCG
>NZ_SJXG01000011.1:0-112182 GCF_012027885.1 Brevibacterium sp. LS14 | reverse complement strand
TTCCATCCTCGGAGGGCCTCGACCCCTATCCAGCGACCGACGCGCCCAACCCGACTACACTCTCAGCTGCGAAGAGCCCCTTTGCCTTCGAGTCCTCCACGTAGATACGCGGTGTTGCCGTCATATACAGGCGTTTCTTCGCGCGAATGAATCCATCATTGTGTACACGCACAAAGGCGGAGTCGTCGGCTCCTGGCTGGGAAATGCCAGTGGTGCGGTGGGCTTCGTCGCAGATGATCAGGTCGAAGTCCGGCAAACCCTTTTCGAATGCGCCCATTCCGGGAAGTCCGGCTTCACCGCGCTGAGAACCCTGTTGCTGAGCTTGGTGAATGACGTCGATTGACTGGTAGGTGGAGAACACCACGCTGATTGACTCGTCACCGGTCGAGATATTGAAACGTGCCGCTAACTTGTTCGGGTCGGTCGTGGCAGGGAATCCGAGGTCGTGAACCGACACATCTTCAGACTGCTTCTGCCCCACAGAGGTATCCGAGCACACAGCGAAAGGGCGCAGATTCACGTTTGCCTGTGCCGTCCACTCGTTCAACGTCTGCTGCAACAACGCAATAGACGGCACGAGGAAGAGGACGCTGCCACCTGCTGGGACATACTGCTCGACCAGAGACAATGCAGTGAATGTCTTTCCTGTACCGCACGCCATGATGAGTTTTCCACGAGAATGAGTGGTGAAGCCGTCGATGACGTCGTCAATCGCTTCACGCTGGTACTTACGAGGTTGTTTGCCAGGCTTGGCGGTCAGTTCGTGGGGACGGTCGAGGTCGAAAACGGACCAGTCGATAGTGGACTCAGCGAAATCGCGCAAACGGATACGCTGGACTTCCTTCGTCTGCCCCGCCAGGGCAGCTTCGGCATGAGATGACCATTGGTCGGTCGATGACACGATCATGCCCCGAGCGAATGGCTCCTTACCGAGTTCGGTGAAGAACGAGTCAATGTGGTGTTTCTCGAGCTTACGCTCGGGATCGTAGAACTTTGCTTGGATCGCGACGAGTTCACCTGTGTACCGGTCTTCGGCGACGAGATCGATGCCGGTATCAACCCGCCCTGCACGGCCTGGCCAGTGTTGCCATCGCCAGACCTTAGAAAACTGGTCTGCATACTTCGGTTCCGTTTGGAGATAGGACTCGAGGAGTTCCTCGAACTTTGATCCCTTGTCGTGCTCGCTCGTCGCGGAGAAGTAGAGGCGGTCAAACACCTCGTCAAAAGCCATAGCCGTCATATAGACGATTATGCCTGCTTTGAAAGGCCTTTTCGTCAGTGAAAACCACGATCTTCATAACAAGTCGCCGCCCACGACGTGGATGAGCATCAGGCTCGATAGACACCGCCCCCTGGGCACAACCGGCTTGGAGGGTGCGACAATGGAATCACTAGCCCCTCAGCATCTTCACAGTCCGCATAGAGTCCGCAAGAGAGTCGCAAATGACCAACTTCAGTCAACATAGCCAACGCTATAACCACTGGTCAGCTCTAGTGTTCAAACACTGCCAACACCAGTCAACGCCAGTCCAGGCGTTCCCCTGGTACTACTGAGCCCGTGGCAGAGCTGACCCCAGCACAGCTGCCGGAGGCGATCGACCGGGCCCTTGCCGGGGAGTCGATCCTCCTCCTGCCGACCTCCCGGACCGGGTCCATCGCCGAGGCGGACCCCGCCCTCTGGCGCGGAGACGGACCCTCCCCCGCCCTCATCCTCCACACCTCGGGGTCGACGGGGGCAGCGAAGGCCGTCGCCCTCTCGTCCGAGGCCCTGACCACCTCGGCGCGGGCGACGGAGCGCTTCCTCTCCGGTCCCGGCCGCTGGTACCTCACCCTGCCGGTCAACCACATCGCGGGCTTCCAGGTCGAAATGCGCGCGCGCCTGGCCGGGGAGGACCCGGTCCGCTCGACCGCCGCCTCGTTCACCGCAGCGAACTTCGCCGAGGACGTCCGGGCGCTCGTCGCCCGCGGAGGCGAGCGCCCGCGGTACACCTCCCTCGTCCCCACGCAGCTGCACCGGATCCTCGCCGACCCCGCGGCCACCTCGGCGGCTGCGGACTTCACGGCGATCCTCCTCGGCGGATCCGCGATCTCCCCCGCCCTGCTCGAAGGAGCGGAAGCGGCGGGGCTGAAGATCGTGCGGACCTACGGGATGTCGGAGACCGCGGGCGGGTGCGTCTACGACGGCCGACCCTTCGACGGCGTGGAGGTGAGCATCACCGAGGCCGGCACGATCGACCTCACCGGACCCGTCGTCGCCGACGCCTACGTCGCCATCGCCGGGGACGGTGCCCTCACCCCGATCGACTCCCCGGCCCTCGTGGGCACGGGTGCGGGGAGGACGATCCGCACCTCCGACCTCGGGCGGATCGATAACGGGGTGCTCAGCGTCCTCGGCCGCGTCGATGACGTCATCGTCTCCGGCGGGGAGAACGTCTCCCCGCACGCCCTCGAATCCGCCCTCCTGCCGGCCTGGCAGGGCCACGGCATCGCCGAGGTGCTCGTCACCTCCGTGCCCGATGCGGAGTGGGGCCAGCGGATCGTCGCCCTCGTCCGCCTCGGCGAGGCAGCCTCGGAGGCGGTGCGGGCACGATCGGGATCCCCCACCGGACTCGGTGAGGTGCTGCGCGGCCTCGTCCCCCCGGACACGGCGGGAATGCTTCCGCGGGAGGTCCTCGTCGTCGATGAGATCCCCGTCCGTTCGATCGGCAAACCCGACCGCAGACAGGCCGCCGAGGTGGCCCGGGCACGGCTGCAGATGCTCACCGAACCGTGACCGATCGATGACCGGAGGGAAATTCCCGATCAAGTGAACTCTCGGTAATATGAGACGGTTCAACCAACCCGGAGGAAGGTGTCCGACCCCTATGGCAACTGCCGCGCAGTGGATCTCCGGCGCGCGACTGCGGACGCTGCCGCTCGCACTCGCCCCCGTGCTCATCGGCACCGGAGCGGCGATCGGAGCGGTCGGGGGCTTCACGTCGTTCATCATCGGCGACTACACGAACGACGGGCACGAGCACTCGTTCTCGGGGATCGTCTTCAAGGGCTTCCTCGCCCTCCTCGTCTCCCTGTTCCTCCAGATCGGCTCGAACTACGCCAACGACTACTCCGACGGCGTCCGCGGCACCGACGATGTGCGTGTGGGACCTGTGCGGCTGACGGCGACCGGTCTCGCCGAGCCGTCAGCGGTCAAGCGCGCGGCGTTCATCTGCTTCGGCATCGCCGGTCTCGTCGGAATCGCGCTCGTCCTCATCTCGCAGGCGTGGTGGTTCCTCCTCGTCGGGGCCGCGGCTGTGGCCGCCGCGTGGTTCTACACCGGCGGGACGCGGCCCTACGGGTACCTCGGACTGGGCGAGGTGTTCGTCTTCATCTTCTTCGGTCTCGTCGCCACCCTCGGCACGATGTGGATGCAGGTGGGAGCCCTGACCCTGAGCGGGTGGACAGGGGCCGTCTCGATCGGGCTGCTCGCCTCGGCGGTGCTCATGGTCAACAATCTTCGCGACATCCCCACCGACACCGAGGCGGGGAAGATCACTCTCGCCGTCCGCCTCGGCGACCATCGCGCGCGCATCGCCTACGCGATGCTCGTCCTCACACCCTTCGCGCTCTTGGCTCTCGCCATCCTCGACGGGCACCCTGCTGTGGCGCTTGCGGTGCTTGCTCTCGTGCCCGCGCTCTCAACGCTGAAGACCGTGCTCAGCGGGACGACCGGCGAAGGGCTCATTCCGACGATCAAGTCGACTGGGCTCACGGCACTGTGCTTCGCGGCGCTCATGGCGCTCGGTCTCGCGCTCTAGTCGATCTCTGCGGCGGGAAGCCGCGGACGGCATTCGTGCTCAGCGACTGAGTGCCGAGCTCGGCGGCGGAGCTGTGGGAGTCTCAGGCTCCCGATTCGGGCTTCTTGGCTTCTGACTTCGTCTCAGTCGCTGCGGCCTCGTCGGCGGCGTTCTCATCGACGAGGCTGTCCTCGAACGACTCATCGGCGCCCTTGCGCTTCTTGGACTTCCTGCGGTTGGCGAGCCGGTGCTCGATGTCGCCGGCGACCTTCGCCCGCATCCCACCAAGCGCGAGGTAGCTGATGAGTGCGCCGATGAGGATCGCCGCGACGGCCATGACGAGAGTGAACCCGAGGAAGGGTTGGAGAAGCAGCCCGACGGCGACGATGATGCCGAGCCGGGCGAGGGTGTAGATCCAGAAGCTGCGCATTGCACCCATTCTAGTCGGGTCAGCCTGCGTGGACTCTCAGAACCGCGCGCGGCCGTCCGGGGTGCAGCCGTGCACCGGTGATCGGGCAATGCGTCCTGTCGAAACTCATCACCCCCTGACTGAGCGGGTCTTCAGGTTGGTCGACTATCCTTGATCCATGGCTCGAGTACTCATTGCCGGGATAGTCCTAGCGGCAGCGATCACACTGTACGGACTCTTCGACTGTCTGCTGCGCGATCGGAGTCTCGTCCGAGTCCTGCCCAAGCCCGTCTGGGCGCTCATCATCCTCATCATCCCGATCATCGGCTTCGTCCTCTGGTACGTGTTCGGGCGCGGTTCCGAGGCCAGGCCCGACCCCTCGCCGAGGCGCAGCGGACCCACCGCCCCCGACGACGACGAGGACTACCTCCGCCAGGTCGACCGCGAGGTCAAGCTCGGCAAGCATCGCCCCCGTGACGACGAGCCGACCGACTCCGAGACCCCTCCCGGGGACACCCTCGATCCCGAGGACCGTCCCGACGACCCGGACTCCGAGGACGAGCACGGCTCAGAAGGCTCCAAGGGAGAGGGCCGCGGCCACACGGGCTGAGGCCGGCGTCAGTCGCGGGTGCCGACCTGTCCTGGGTTGCCATCACCTTGAGCGCCGAGCACCCTATGGAGATGTGCGAGCAGACGTCGGAGTGACGCAGCCAGATCATCACGCTCATGCTGTGGGAGACCCGCAAGCAGCCCTTCCTCGTGGCGCAGGACGGCCTCGACCAATTCGTCACTGACCCGCCGCCCGCGGTCGGTCAGCTCGACTTCCGCGACTTTCCTTCCAGGCGCGGTCACACGGCGCACGTACCCTTGCGCCTCTGCACGATCGACCCTCTGCGTGATCGCCCCCTTGGTGATGAGCGATGCTCTCGCCAGCTCACCCGTCGACATCCGATACGGCTGTCCTCCGCGCCGCAGTGTCGACAGCAGATCAAGCGTGGCCGGATCGGCATCGTGTCGCCTCAGCAGTCGATTCCGGTCATCTCCGAGCAGTTTCGACGCATGCCAGATCCGCGTCACGATGCCGATCGAGTCGCCCGGCAGGTCGGGGCGTTCGCGTGCCCAAGCACCGGTGATCGAATCAGCAGCGTCGCCGGGGTTGTCAGAGCTCATGTCTTCAGCCTACCGTGTTTAGATCTAAACGTTTAGATCTGAACGGAAGGACTGACCATGCCACGCACAATCGTCATCACTGGGGGCGGAACCGGGATTGGCCGCGCCTGCGCAGAACGCTTCGCACGGGAGGGCGAGCACGTCATCATCACCGGGCGGCGCCGGAGCGTCCTCGAGGCTACGGCTCGGGAAGTCGAGGGTGACATCGTTGTGAGACCCGTCGACGGCACCGATTCCGGCCAGGTCGAACGATTCGCAGAACAGCTGGAAGCCGTTGACGTCCTCATCAACAATGCCGGGGGCAACACCGATTTCGAACGCCCGCGACCCGCCAGCCTCGCCGACATCGCGGCGGCATGGCATGCGAACCTCGACGCCAATCTTCTCAGCGCCGTGCTCATGACAAGCGCTCTTCTGCCGAGCATGCGCGAGAACGGTCGCATCCTGTCGATCGGATCCATCGCCGCCGACAAGGGCGCGGAGTCCTACGGTGCCGCCAAGGCCGGAATCGCGTCATGGAACATCGGCCTGGCGCGCGAGGTCGGCGCCCGCGCAATCACCGCCAACGTCGTCTCTCCGGGATACATCGCAGACACGGAGTTCTTCGGTGACAACCTCACCGACGAGCGCCGGGCATCGCTCATCGACGCTGCGATGACGAAGCGCGCCGGGGCTCCGGAGGACATCGCAGAGACCATATGGTTTCTCGCATCGGCCGGCGCCGGTCAGATCACCGGCCAAACGTTCGCCGTCAACGGCGGAGAGCAGCCGACGCGCTGACTTCTGCCCGATCGAGTGCCTTCTGTGTCCGTCAGGCGCAGCGCACAAGGCCGGGACACAGAGCTGAGACCATGGGGCCATGGTGCTGGCCGTGACGGCGCTGCCCACCCCTGTATCACCCAAGACCCCACTTGTGACCCCAGTTGTGGTCGAAGAACCGAGGCCAAAACGCGAAAATGGCCGATCTGGCTCGGTCTTCCGACCGCACACGGGGTGGCGGCCACCGGCCACCGGCCACCGCTCCCGCCTCGGCGCGAACCAACGCAGTTGTGGTCGATATACCGAGGCCGAAACGCTCAAACGGCGTTTCGGCCTCGGTTTATCGACCACAAACGGTCTCGGTAGGGAGGAGAGAGCCTCACCCGAGCCCGGAGTAGGAGTGGAGTCCGTTGAAGTAGACGTTGACGACGGTGAAGTTGAAGATCACCGAGGCGATGCCGATGAGGTTGAGGACGGCGACCTTCGTCGGACCCCAGCCGCGGGTCGCGCGGGCGTGGAGGTAGGCGGCGTAGATGACCCAGACGACGAAGGTCCAGATCTCCTTCGTGTCCCAGCCCCAGTAGCGGCTCCAGGCGACCTCGGCCCAGATGGCGCCGGCGATGAGGGTGAAGGTCCACGTGATGAAGCCGACCGCGGCGAGCATGTAGGAGGTGCGCTCGAGGTCGGTGCTCGACGGCAGGCGGCGCATGAAGCGCAGCAGTTTGGGATCCTTGTCCTCGCTGACGGTCTTGAGGATCTGGAAGACGGCGAGGATCGCGGAGATCGAGAGCAGAGCGGTCGAGAGGATCGCGATCGGCACATGGATGGCGATCCAGTAGGAGTCGAGCGCCGGGATGAGCTGCGCCGCGGGCGTGTAGAACACCGTGATCGCCAGGCCGAGCGAGAGTAGCACCGCACCGGAGAGGAAGGTCCCGAGGTAGCGGATGTCCTTGCGGGTGAGCACGATGAGGTAGACGATGACGGTGATGGCCGTCGCCGTGAGCACGTACTCCATCATGTTGCCCCACGGCACGCGCATCACCGAGAACGTGCGGGTGAGCACCGAGGCGACGTGGAGGATGATGGCGAGGACGAGCAGCGAGGTGCCGATGCGGGCGCCGCGACGGGCACGGCCCTTGAGGTCCTCGGCACCGCCGGACGCCGACCCGGAGCCGGAGTCGTCACCGGCACCCGGCCGATCGAGCAGAGCTGTCGCGGTCCGCCTGTTGGTGCGTCTGACGGTGCTCGGCTTCGCGGCGACCGTCGCACCTTCGGAGCGCTTGAGCTCACGTCCGCCGAAGAGGTCGAAGGCGTAGAAGATCATCGCAACGGCGTAGACGACCATCGCGGAGACGATGAGCTGGTTCGACCACATCGCCAGATCAAGGTTGACGTCCATGATTCCTCCGCACCGTGAGGTGCTCAATTCCTAGCGTTGTCGGACTGCCGTGCTCGCTGCAGGGCAGCACACGGACACGATTCTACTCCCTGTAGTAGGCCCGGCTCATCTTTCCCTGTCGTCATCGTCGTCGCGGCTCTCGCTGCCGAGGTCCTTGGCGAGTTCGCGCGCGGCGCGTTCGACCATCGGATCCTCGCCGCGGGCGAGCGCCGCCACTTCGACATCGGCGCCCTTGATCCGCACCCACATGCGCCGGCGCGGGATGAACAGGGAGAGTCCGAGGCCGATGAGGACGAGGGCGGAGCTGATGAACATGAGCGCCTGGGTCGGGTCCTGGGAGATGTCGACGGCGATGAAGCGCTTGACCCCGTCGAACGTCACCGAACCCCCATTGGGCAGCTGCTGCGTCTCCCCCGGAACGAGCTGGATGACGAGCGGATCGCCTGAGGCATCGGTCATCTGCGTCATCCTCGAGGCGTCGAGGGTGTACACCGACTGCGGCACCCCCGAATCGAGGCCGAGATCACCGGTGTACCCGCTCATGACCAGGTAGGGATTGCGCAGCTCTGCGAAGTTCGAGACGAGGTCGCCCTGCTCGTTCTGCGTCGCCGTCGGCAGCAGGACGCCGACGAATCCCATCTGCTCACCCGCGGCATCGGGAACCTTGATGGCCCCCTCCGAGGTGTAGCCGGGGTCGCCGTTGGCGGGGATGAAGACCTGTGGGCCGGAGCGCACGACCTTGCCCGTCGCGTCCCGCACCGTCACCTCGGGAGCGTACCCGTTGCCGGTGAGGTAGATGCCGGTGTCGGCGACGCGGATGGGTTCGTTGACCTTGAGCGTCTCCGTCTTCGACTTCCCGTCCACCGTCGAGGTCACCTGCGCTTCGAAGGTGCGGGGCTGACCGAACTGGTTGCCGAGGGCCTGGTCGTCGAAGGTCGCTTCGAAGTCGTCGAGGGTGAGGCGGAACTGGGGAAGATTGTCGGGATCGTAGTAGGTGCCCGGATCGAAGGAATCGTAGGCGACGAGGGAGTTCGTGAACGTGTCCCCCTCGACGAGGACGCGCTGACCCTCGTACCCGAAGAGCGATCCGATCGCCATGGTCAGGGTCGTCATGAGGACCGCGATGTGGAAGACGAGGTTGCCGGTCTCGCGCAGGTAGCCGCGTTCGGCCGCGACATGGTCACCGTAGCGGGAGGTGCGGTAGCCGAGCTTCTTCAGCCGGGCCTGCGCGGCGTCGAGGAACTCCTCGTCGGTGAGTTCCCCGTCCTCGACCTCCGCCGAGGTGAACGCCACGTATCCGGGCATCCTTCCCAGCCGCCGCGGTCCCTTGGGAGGCGCGGAGCGCATCGCCTTCCAGTGCTGGCCGGCGCGTGGGACGATGCATCCGACCAGCGAGATCATCAGCAGCAGGTAGACCGCGGAGAACCAGATCGAGGAGTAGACGTCGAACATTCCGATGGCGTCGAGGAAGCCTCCCCACGCCCCGTTCTCGTCGAGGAAGGTGTTCACCCGCCCCGGATCCTGGATCCGCTGCGGCAGCAGTGAGCCGGGGATCGACGCGAGCGCGAGGACGAGGAGGAGGATGAGCGCCACGCGCATCGTCGTCAGCTGCCGCCACGCCCACCGGCACATGCCGATGAAGCCGAGCTGCGGTTGGGTCACAGCGGTGCGATCCGGGCCCTTCCCCGACGCGGGCGCCGTCGGGCCTGCGTCGCGGCCGCCCGCGGTCGTCGTGTTGTCAGCAGTCTTGTCTGCCACTAGATCACCACTTCAAATCCGTAGATGAGTCCCTGCAGGGAATTCATCCACTGGTTCCACAGTCCGATGGCCATGACGAAGCCGAGCGCGATGAGCAGGGCGCCGCCGATGCGCACGATCGTCGTCTGGTGCTCGCGCACCCAGGAGAGGCGGCCGGCACCCTTGTGGATGGCGATCGCCAGGAAGATGAAGGGGATGCCGAGGCCGAGGCAGTAGACGAACGCGAGGAAGGCGCCGCGCCACAGCGTTCCGTCGGAGCCGAAACTCAGCGACATCGTCAGCACGGCTGAGAGCGTGGGCCCCACACAGGGTGCCCACCCGATCGCGAACGTCGCTCCGAGCACCGGCGCACCCCAGAGTCCCGCCTTCGGCTTCTTCTGGATCCGCCGTTCCCTCTGGAGGAACCCGAAGGCTCCCATGAAGACGAGCCCGGCGATCATCACTCCGACGCCGAGGATCCGGATGACGATGTCCTGCCATTGGGAGAACAGGGCGCCGAGGGCGGAGAAGCCGGTGCCGAGGATGACGAAGACGATGGTGAACCCGAGCACGAAGAGCGTGATCCCGAGGACCACGCGCCACGTCTCCTTGTCCTTGAGGGAGGACCCGCTCAGTCCCGTGACATAGCCGACGTAGCCGGGCACGAGCGGGAGCACACACGGAGAGACGAAGGAGACGAGTCCGGCAAGCGCTGCGGCACCGGCCGCGAGCAGCAGAGGACCGGTGAGCACCGCCTGGGCGAAGTCCGCCCCGATCCCACTCACTCCGCCAGCACGTCCTCGATGAGTCCCCTGAGAGTCGACTCGTCGACGGCGCCGACGACACGGGCCGCGGCACGGCCCTGCGCGTCGAGGATGACGGTCGACGGCGTCGCCTGCGGCGGCAAGACACCGGAGAGGAGGGCGACCATGTCACCGTTCGAGTCGATCATGTTCGGGTACGGGATCTGGTAGTTCGCGATGAACGCGCTCGCCTCGGGCTCCTGGTCCCGGACGTTGACGCCGATGAACTGTGCCCGGTCGGCGAACTCCTCGGAGACGGCTTTGAGGTCGGGGGCCTCCACTCGGCAGGGCGGGCACGCGGCGTACCAGAGGTTGATGACGGCGGGCTTCGGGCGGATGTCGGCCAGCGACATCTGCGTGCCGTCGATCGTCGTGAAGCTCAGGTCGAGCGGTTCGCCGCGGTCTTTGAACGGCACCTGGGAGACGACGCCGGATCCGGAGACGTACCCCTGATCGGATCCCGCCTGGGCGGCGAGGTCGTCGTTCTCGCTGCACGCGCTGAGGACGAGCGCTGTGCCTGCGACGATGCCGGAGAGGACCGCTCGTCGGCCGAGGGGCCGGTTGTCGCCGATCATGCTCCTGCCACCGCGTGGCCGGGCTGGAGATCCGCGCAGATGTTCTCGTAGCTCACGGATACCAGTGTGGACGAGTCGAATGTGAAACTCGTGACAGAGGCCAGAGCGCATTCGCGTTTGCGCGGGTCGTGGACGAGGGAGCGTCCTTCGCCGGCGAGCCTGGCCATCCAGATCGGAAGCTGATGGGAGACGACGACGGCCTCGGCGTCCTCGCCGTGGGGTGCGAGCCGGGCTCGGAGGCTGGCCATGGCCGCCTGCATCCGCAGCACGATCTGCCGGTAGGGCTCGCCCCACGAGGGGATGAGCGGGTTATAGAGGCGCACGAGGTTCTTCGGTTCGCTGAGCTTGCGTGCCGAGAGCTTCTGCCCCTCGAACGAGTTCGCCGCCTCGATGACGCGGTCGTCGGTGGTCACCGGCAGACCGAGGCGCTCGGACAGCGGGGCCATCGTCTGCTGCGCGCGCAGCAGCGGGGAGGCGACGAGCGCGACGGGCTGCGTGTCGGCCTCCGCGAAGTGCTCACTGACCCGGCGCGCCATCTCGTGACCGCGCTCGGTCAGCCCGAAGCCGGGGATCCTGCCGTAGAGGATGCCCTCGGGGTTGTCGACTTCGCCGTGGCGGACGAGGTGGATCGTGCTCATCACGCCTCCTGGCCGGCGGGCTTATCGGGCACCGCGGCGGCGGCCTTCGCGGCGGCCGGCAGGGCCGCGATGATCCGCTCGAGGATCTCGTCGGTGTGGGCGTAGGAGAGGAACCACGCTTCGAAGACACTCGGCGGCATGTGGATGCCCGAGGCGAGCATCGAGTTGAAGAACGCCGAGTAGCGCTCGACGTTCTGCGCCCGGGCGTCGTCGTAGTCGACGACCTCGCGGTCGGTGAAGAAGACGGAGAACATCGAGTTCGCCGACTGGATCGTGTGGGCCACCCCCTCGGCCGCGAGCGCTTCGGCGACCGCGGGACGGAGGATGTCGGCAGCCCGGCCGATGTGCGAGTAGACGTCGAGGTCGGTGGTCAGCCGCAGCGTCGCGAGTCCCGCTGCCGTGGCGACCGGATTGCCCGAGAGCGTGCCCGCCTGGTAGACGGGACCGGCCGGAGCGAGGTGGGCCATGACGTCGGCGCGACCGCCGAAGGCCGCGGCGGGGAATCCGCCGCCCATGACCTTGCCGAACGTGAAGAGGTCGGCCGGACCCTCGGGGTAGCCGAGCGTCTCGGATTCGTAGCCGTACCATCCGGCGGCGGAGACGCGGAACCCGGTCATCACCTCGTCGCTGATCATCAGCGCACCGTGCGCCTTCGTGAGTTCGCGGATCGTGTTCGTGAAGCCGTCCCGGGGCGGGACGACGCCCATGTTGCCGGGACTCGCCTCGGTGATGACGCAGGCGATGGAGTCCCCGTGTTCGGCGAAGACGGCGCGCAGGCCCTCGGCGTCGTTGTAGTCCACGACGATGGTGTCCTCGGCCTGGGCCCCGGTCACCCCCGGCGTGTCGGGGAGGGAGAAGGTCGCGAGCCCGGATCCGGCCTGCGCGAGCAGCGAGTCGACGTGACCGTGGTAGCAGCCGGCGAACTTGACGACCTTGGGTCGGCCCGTGAAGCCGCGGGCGAGGCGGATCGCGCTCATCGTCGCCTCGGTGCCCGAGGACACCAGGCGCACCTCCTCGACGGGGTCGACTCGGGAGACGATCTCCTCGGCGAGTTCGACCTCACCGACGGACGGGGTGCCGAAGGAGAAGCCCTTGACGGCGGCCTCCTGGACTGCGGCGAGGACCTCGGGGCGCGAATGGCCCATGATCATCGGCCCCCACGAGCCGATGAGGTCGATGTAGTCGTTGCCGTCGGCGTCGCGCAGCCAGGCCCCCGTCGCCGAGGTGATGAAGCGCGGGGTGCCTCCGACCGCCCGGAACGCCCGCACCGGCGAGTTCACCCCGCCGGGGATGACGCGTTCGGCTCGGGTGAAGAGCGCCGCCGATTCGGTGGTCGGCTGGTTCGCGGTGGTCCGGGTCTCGGTCATGAGTTCTCCTTCGCCCTGAGGTGCCGGGTGACCTTCGTGAAGATGGTTCCGAGTGTCGCCATCTCCTCGGGTTCGAGCAGGTCGACGAGGTTGTCGCGCACGCTCTCGACGTGCGTCGGGGCGGCCGAGACGAGGAGGTCCCATCCTGCGTCGGTCATCGCACAGCTCACGCCGCGACCGTCCTCGGGGATCGGGCACCTCGCGAGCAGCCCCTTCTTCTCCATTCTCGCAACACTGTGGGTCAGACGCGAACGCGACATCGTCGTGTCCGCGGCGAGCTGCGCCATGCGCAGCGAGCGGTTCTCGCTCTCGCTCAGGCGCACGAGGATCTCGTACTCGGGCAGGCCGATGCCGAAGTGCTCGCGCAGGTCGGCTTCGACCTGGGTGTGGAGCAGCTGGCTGCCGGTGAGGTACTTGCGCCACGACTTCTGTTCGGCGGTCGAGAGCCAGCGCGGTTCGCTCATCGTCGGCCTCCCGTCAGCTGCCGGGCGACCTCGGTGGCCCAGTAGGTGAGGATCGCGTCGGCTCCGGCGCGCTTGAAGCCGATGAGGGACTCCTCGATCGCCCTCTCCCGGTCGATCGCCCCGGCCGCCGCGGCGAACTCGATCATCGCGTATTCGCCGGACACCTGGTAGGTCCACACGGGCACCGGGGACTCGGCGGCCACCTCGGCGAGGACGTCGAGATAGGGCTGGCCGGGCTTGACCATGACGATGTCCGCGCCCTCGGCAAGGTCGAGGTCGAGTTCGTGCATGGCCTCGCGGCCGTTTGCGGGATCCTGCTGGTAGGTCTTGCGGTCGCCCTTGAGCTCGGAGTCGACGGCTTCACGGAAGGGCCCGTAGAACGCCGAGGCGTACTTCGCGGTGTAGCCGAGGACGACGACATCGGTGAAGCCGTGGTCGTCGAGGGCCTCCCGGCACACGGCGACCTGGCCGTCCATCATCCCCGAGAGACCGACGACGTGGGCACCGGCGCGGGCCTGGGCGACCGCCATCGACGCGTAGCGCACGAGGGTCGCGTCGTTGTCGACGCGGCCGGTCTCGTCGAGCACGCCGCAGTGGCCGTGGGAGGTGAACTCGTCGAGGCAGAGGTCGGCCATGATGACCGTCTCGTCGCCGAACTCATCACGCAGCAGTCGCAGCGCCCGGTTGAGGATGCCTTCGGGATCATCGGCCTGTGACCCGGTCTCGTCGCGGACCTCGGGGATGCCGAAGAGCATGAGCCCGCCGACTCCGGCCGCAACCGCTTCGCGTGCGGCGTCGAGGAGCGAGTCGAGGGTGTGCTGGACGACCCCCGGCATGCCCGAGAGCGGCGCGGGCTGGCTGAGGGACTCCTTGACGAACATGGGCAGGACGAGGTCGGCCGGATGGAGCCGCACCTCGCTCACGAGGCGGCGCATCGCCGGTGTCGAGCGCAGGCGGCGCGGACGGATGATCGGTGCCATGTCAGGCCTTCTTTCTCCGGCGTTTCTGGCTGGGGCGCATCGGGGTCTGCCCCGCGGCGAGGTCCTCATCGCGCATCGTCGTCGCAAACGCGACGAGTCCGTCGATGAGGGAGGTGAGGTTGGCCTCCTCGGCGAGGACGTCGACGCGCAGGCCGTGCTCCTCCGCGGTGTTCGCCGTGGCCGGTCCGATGCAGCAGATCACCGAGGTGGCCGCGGGCTTGCCGGCGATGCCGACGAGGTTGCGCACCGTCGACGACGACGTGAAGAGGAACGCGTCGAAGTCGCCGGCCTTGATCGCCTCCCGGATCGGCGCCGGCGGCGGGGAGGCGCGAACCGTGCGGTAGGCGGTGACGTCGTCGACGTCCCAGCCCTTCTCGAGCAGGCCGGCCACGAGCACCTCGGTGGCGATGTCGGCACGCGGCAGGAGGACGGTGTTCATCGGGTCGATGTCGTCGACGTAGTCCGGCCAGGAGGCGGCGAGTCCGCGGGCGGAGTGCTCGCCGTCGGGGACGAGGTCAGGGGTGATCCCCCAGTCGAGCAGCGCCGCGGCGGTGCGTCCGCCGACGGCGGCGACCTTGACACCTGCCAGGGAGCGGGCGTCGAGGCCGAAGTCCTCGAACCACATGCGCACGGCGCGCACGGCATTGACCGAGGTGAAGCCCACCCATTCGTAGGATCCGTCGACGAGGCCGCGGATCGCCTTCTCCATCTGCGTGGGGGTGCGCGGCGGCTGGACCGCGATGGTCGGCACCACGGTGCCGACGGCGCCGAGCTCGGCGAGCGCCTCGGCGGTCGAGGTCCCCTGCTCCTTCGTCCGCGGGATGAGGACCTGCCAGCCGAACAGGGGCTTGGTCTCGAACCAGCTGAGCTCTCCGCGGTCCTCGACGCCCTGGCCCATGATGACGACCATCCGGTCCCCGGCGGACCGGCACAGGGCTGCGGCCTGGCCGAGGGTCGTCTCCACCGTCGTCTGCTCCGTCGTCGAGATCCCCCAGCCGACGAGGACCTTCGTCGTCTCGTCCCAGCCGTCGGCGAGCAGGGCGCGGAAGGCCTCTTCGTGCTCGGCGGCAGTGCCGGTGAGCACGTGCGTGGTGTTGCGGTGCTTGGACACGTCGACGTGGGTCTGCGGGCCGGACTCGATGTAGCGCACCGAGCGGACGCGGTTCGTCGTCAGCGGAGTGCCCGTGTAGGCGGCGGTCGCCGCGGACAGGCCGACTCCGGGGACGATCTCGACGTCGATGCCGGCCTTGCGGCACACGGCCGCCTCGGTGGTCGTCGTCGTGAAGAGGAGTCCGTCGTCCGAGCTCAGGCGCACGACGGTCTTGTCGGGGCGGGCGAGGTCGGCGAGGCGGCGCCCGCGGGTCGAGGCGGCCTGGCCGAGTTCGGCGGCGTCGATGACCTCGGCCGCCTGCGGGACGTAGGCGGTGACGATCTCTGCGTGGACCTGGGCGTCGTAGACGACGAGGGAGGCGTCAGCGAGGATGTCAGCACCCCGGGCGGTCATCAGTCCCGCCTCCCCGGGCCCGGAGCCGATGAAGACGACGCGTGGGGCCACCGGCAGCAGCCGACGGGGCTGGACCTGTCCCGTCGGCGCTTTCTCCGGCATCTCCGCGCTGCTCATGCGCGCCCCTGGGACGACGATTGGGCGGCGGCCTTGACGGGGGTGAGGTGGTCCGACGACTGCGCAGGGTCGATGTCGAGTCGGCGCAACAGGTCCTCGGCGGCGGCGGTGCCGAGTTCGTCCGCGACACGGGCGATCTCCTTGCCCGCGACCTTGAGCGCTTCGTCGTCGCGGGAGGAGAGGTCGCCGTCGACGACGGGCAGCGGCGCGGACATCCGGGTGCGGGCGATGGTGCCGTCGTCATCGGCCATCATCGCGGTGACGACGACCTCTTCGCCCTCGATCGTCGCAAGGGCCCCGATCGGGGCCGAGCAGCCGGCTTCGGCGCGGGAGAGGATGGCCCGTTCGCAGGTCACGGCGAGGTCGGTGGCCTCGTCGTGGAGGCGGCGCAGGGCCGTGCGGATGGCGACGTCGCCGGCCATGAGCTCCTCGTCCTGGGTGAACGGGCTGTCGGCGCCGCGGGTCTCGATCGCCAGCGCCCCCTGTCCGGGAGCGGGAAGCATCGTGTCGAAGTCGAGGAGGTCGGTCGCCTCGGCGAGGCGCCCGATGCGACGGACACCGGCTGCGGCGAGGACGACGGCATCGAGGCGGCCGTCGCGGACATGGGCGATGCGGGTGTCGACGTTGCCGCGGACCCCGCGGACCTCGATGTCGGGGCGGGCGGCGCGCAGCTGGACGGCGCGCCTCGGCGAACCGGTGCCGACGACGCTGCCGGCGGGCAGCTCGCTCAGGCTGAGGCCGTCGCGGCCGATGAGGACGTCGGCGGGATCGACGCGGGGCGGGATCGCTGCGAGCTGGATGCCCGGCTCCGGCGTCGTCGGCAGGTCCTTGAGCGAATGGACGGCGACGTCGATCTGGCCCTGGTGGAGGGCCTGGCGCACGGCGGAGACGAACACGCCCGTGCCGCCGAATCCGGCGAGCGGGGACATGTTGACGTCGCCTTCGGTGACGACCTCGACGATCTCGACCCGCCAGCCGGTCAGGGCCGCGATCTGGTGGGCGATCGCCGTCGACTGCGAGCGGGCGAGCTGGGAGCGGCGGGTGCCGAGTCGGATCGTCCGGCCCGTCGGATGCTCGGGTTCGACGACGTCGAGGGTGTGGTCGGCGACGGGACGGAGTCCGTCGGCTTCGATGTGCTCGGGGCTCGAGGCCTTCGCGACCTTCGTCTCCGGGGTCGCCTTCGCGTGGGCGACCTTGATCGTCGGCAGGTCGAAGAGCTGGATGAGGGCCTGGGCGTAGTCGACGTCGGAGTCGGAGACCGCGAGCTCCTTGACCTTGACGGTCGGGGTGTGGATGAGCTTCTCGGCCACACGGTGCAGCGACTTGCGGATCTCGGCGAAGACCTTCTCGTCGACGGATTCGCCGATCTTCTTCTCCAGGCGCTCGGTCTCGGCGGCGATGACGTCCTTGGCATGCGTGCGCAGGGCGGTGACGGTGGGGGCCACGGCGCGTTCCTTCGCCCCGGACTCGAGCTTGTCGGCCTCCTCGGCGATGATAGCGCGCACGGCTTCGACGGTCTCGACGACGGCGGCGTCGCGTTCGTTCGCGGAGCTCGTGAGCAGATTGCGGATCTCACCGAGGCCGAAGAGGGCGACGTGTTCGAACTCGCGCACGCTCGGGTCGATGTCATGCGGCAGGGCGAGGTCGATGAAGGCCTTGTTCGCCGCGGACTTCGAACTCTGCGAGAGACCGGCGACGATGTCGTCGCGGGTGACGACGACGCCGCGGGCGCCGGTGCAGGAGATGATGAGGTCGGCGTCGGCGATCTCCTCGGCGAGTGTCCGCGGAGTGAGCTCACGGGCACGGCCGCCCACCTCGGCGATGAGGCGTTCGGCCTTCTCGATCGTGCGGTTGAGCACGGTGAGGTGGTTGACGCCCTCCTTGTGGAGGCCTGCGACGACGAGGCCCGACATCGCACCGGCCCCGATGACCAGCGCGTTCGCCGCGCGCAGCGAACCGATGTGGGCCTGGGAGGCCTCCAGGGCGGCACCGAAGAGGGAGCGGGCCACCTGGTCGAGGCCGGTCTCGGAATGGGCTCGCTTGCCCACCCGCAGGCTCTGCTGGAGGGCATGGGAGAGGTCGGAGGTCAGGGCTCCGGCCGCCATCGAATCGGTGAACGTCGAGCGCAGCTGACCGAGGATCTGGGCCTCGCCGATCGCCATCGAGTCGAGTCCGCAGGCGACCTTGAGGAGGTGCTGGAGGGCCTGGGAGTCGTAGTGGGCGTAGAAGTGCCCGGCGATGTCCTGCCATTCCTTGTCGATCGAGGACACGAGTGCGTTGCCGAGGTCGGCGAGCCCGCCGTGGAAGGCGGAGACGTCGGCGATGAGTTCGAGGCGGTTGCACGTCGAGAGGACGGCGAGACCGTCGACGCTCGCACCGCCGAGGGCGTCGGTCCGCAGACGGTCGACGTCATCGGTGCCGAAGGCCAGGGCGTCGAGCATGTCGATCGGCGCCGACTGGTGGGAGATGCCGAGAACCAAGAGAGTCAATTGCTGTGCTCCTCAACTGGAGTGCCGGCGTTGTCATCGAGCGCCGAGTAATACGCGAGTACTTGCAGCTCACTGGCCAGATCCACCTGTCGGACCCGCACGGAGTCCGGGGTCTCGAGCACTGTGGGTGCGAAGTTGAGAATGCCGCGCACGCCGGCGTCGGCGGCGATGCGCGCCGCCGCCGGTGCCGCGGAGGCGGGAACCGCCATGACCACGAGGTCGATGTCATCGGGCCAGGTGGCGAGTTCGCTGAGGTCGGAGACGGTGAGCGCTCCGATGGTGGTGCCGATCTTCGCCTCGTCGACGTCGAAGATCGCTGTCAGCCGCAGGCCCCGGCCGCGGAAGCCGGCATAGTCGGCGAGCGCGGAGCCGAGCCGTCCGGCGCCGATGATCGCCACGCTCTGAGCGCGGTCGAGGCCGAGGAAGGACCGCAGCGTCGCCGCCAGCTCCGCACACGCGTAGCCGACGCCGCGGCGTCCGGGACGGCCGAGCTGGGAGAGGTCCTTGCGCAGGATCGACGGGGAGACGCCGCTGCGGCTGGCCAGCGCCTCCGAGGACACGGTGGTCTGGCCGGTGGCCGCGATCGTCTCGACCGTCTGGAGGTAGATCGGGAGTCGGGAGATGACGCGCTCGGGGACGTCCTTGCGAACGACACCCTCGATGCTGCCCGCGGAGAGAATCTCGCCCACTGGACCGTGTCACTCCTTCACTCTGCTCATGCGTTCCGGGATGCGGCCGCTGGGCGCCTCATGCGCCCAGCGCCTCGAGCGCCCGGGACAGCCTGTCCCGGTCGACCCGGTGGAAGCTGTGCTGTCGTCCTTCGAGGAGCACCACGGGGACGTCCCAGCCGTACCGGCCGGTCAGCTCCTCGTCGGTGTCGATGTCGATCTCGGTCACGGTGACGTCCCTGCCGGACACCACCTCGGCGACGGTGGCCTTCGCGGTCTCGCACAGGTGGCAACCGGCGCGGGTGAGGAAGGTCAGCTCGACCACGACACACTCCTGTTGTGAAGGTGACAACAAACCCCGCCGAAATGGGATTCGAGCGGGGGCGTAGGACCGTACCCGGTCTTACTTCTTGTTGCGACGCTGGTGACGTGTCTTGCGAAGCAGCTTGCGGTGCTTCTTCTTCGACATACGCTTGCGGCGCTTCTTGATGACTGAGCCCACGCGGGTACCCCTTGTGCTTGTCGGTGGAGGTGAACTTCAGGTGCCCACCCTTTGAACTAACCGTGCAATTCTATCGCCCCGGCCCGTTCTTTCCCAAAACTGTGTCGAGATCCACAGCGGGCGCGGAGGCCGTTCGGGTCAGTCGAAGTACGGGTCGAGGCCGAAGAAGGGGAAGAGGTTCTTCCGGGTGCCCATGACCGCGCGGTCGAGCTCGGTTTCCGGGTCGAATCCGTGCGACCACGGGGTGAAGGAGCCGTCGAAGCCGTCGGTCATCGTCAGCGGCGCTTCGCGGCCGGTCTTCGTCTGCGCGTAGTGCGCCCAGCGCCCGGGGATCCGTGTCCCCGGGTCGATGTCGGCGTCGGCGGCGATGGCGATGAGGTTCGTCCAGGCGCGCGGCACGACATCGATGATCGCGTACCCTCCTCCCCCGGTCGAGAGCCACCTGCCCTCGGCATGGTCCTCGGCGAGCCGGCGGACGCGTTCGGTGGCGACGCGCATCGCATCGATGCTCAGACGCATGTGGGTGAGCGGGTCCATCCGGTGTCCGTCGCACCCGTGCTGGGAGACGATGACCTGCGGGGAGAAGGCCTCGACGAGGGCGGGCACGGTGGCGTCGAAGGCGCGCAGCCAGTCCTCGTCGCCGGTGCGCGGGGGCAGGGCGATGTTCGCCGCCGAGGCGGCCGCCCGGAGTCCGCCGATGTCTGCCGGGTACCCGGTGCCGGGGAAGAGGTATTTGCCGGACTCGTGGATGGAGATCGTCAGCACCCTCGGGTCATCCCAGAAGAGGGCTTCGACGCCGTCACCGTGGTGGGCGTCGAGGTCGATGTAGACGATGCGCTCGAAGCCGGCGTCGAGGAACTCGGTGATCGCCCCGGCGACATCGTTGTAGACGCAGAATCCGCTCGCCCGATCCGCCATCGCATGGTGCATGCCGCCGGAGAAGTTCACCGCGCGGCGGTAGTCGCCGCTGGTGATCGCCCGGGCCGCATCGACCGACCCCTGGAAGAGCATCGCCGAGGCGGAGTGCATGTTCTCGAACACGGGCACGTCGTCGGTGCCGAGCCCGAACCGCTCCGCCTCCCCATGGTCGAGACCGGCGGGACTGCCCGCCTCCTTGACGGCGGTGATGTAGTCGTCGTCGTGGACGCGGGCCAGCGCCGCCTCGTCGAGGTCGGAGATGGAGCGGACGTCGACGCCGTCGCGGTCGAAGAGCTCGAAGTCGATCGCAAGCTTCGCGGTGAGGTCGAGTCTCAGGGGGTGCATCGGATGGCTGGGACCGAAGTCGTACCCGGTCACCGCCTCGTCCCAGACGACGTAGACATCGCTATCTGCCATGGGGCAATGCTATATGGCGCGGCTCACCTACGGGGATTCGCCCCTCGTCCGTCCTACCATGGAGTCTGTGTCCACCAATTCCCCCTGGAGCCTCGACCGCTTCCTGCGCCCGGGGCGCTGGGTCCGCGACTTCGTCGACGACCTCGCCGTCGCCTCCCCCGCGCGGCTGGCGATCGTCTCGTTCGTCGCCGTCGTCGCGGTCTTCGCCGTCATCCTCATGCTGCCGGCGAGCATGCGCGACCCCGCATCGGTCCCTCTCTCCGAGCACATCGCCAACGCCGTCTTCGTCGCCGTCTCCGCGGTCTGCGTCACCGGCCTGACCCCGGTGGTCACCGAGGACTACTGGTCGGACTTCGGCATCTCCGTCATCACCGCCGGCATCCAGGTCGGCGGTCTCGGCATCCTCACCCTCGCCTCGCTGCTCGGGATGGCGGTCTCGAGGCGGCTGGGAGTCCGGCAGCGCCTCATCGCCCAGCAGGCCACCTCGGCGCTCAACCTCGGTCAGGTCGGCACCCTGCTCAAGACGGTCTTCGTCACGATCCTCACCGCCGAGGCGATCCTGGCGATCCTCCTCTTCCCGCGCTTCCTCATGCGCGGCGACAGCGTCGGCGATTCGATCTGGTACTCGGTGTTCTACGCGATCTCCGCGTTCAACAACGCCGGCTTCACGATCCACCCGGGTGGGGCCGAGTACTTCTCCGAGGATCCGTGGATCCTCTCGCTCATCATGATCGGCGTCTTCGTCGGCTCCCTCGGGTTCCCCGTCGTCCTCATGATCGCGATGAACTGGAACCGGCCGAAGAACTGGGACCTGCACACCCGCCTGACCCTGACGACGACGACGATCGTGCTCGCGCTCGGGTTCGTCTTCCTCCTCCTCTTCGAATCGGGCAACCCGAAGACCCTCGGGGACAAGAACGCCGGCCACACGCTCATGGAGGTCCTCTTCATGGCCGTGATGCCGCGTTCGGGCGGGTTCTCGACGATGGATGTCGCTGATATGAGCCAGTCGACGCACCTGCTCATGGACGTGATGATGTTCATCGGCGGCGGGTCGTCATCGACGGCGGGCGGCATCAAGGTGACCACAGTGGCCGTGCTCGTCCTCGCCGCCTACGCCGAAGCGCGGGGCCTCACCGATGTCAACGGGTTCGGTCGCAGGCTCACCGCCTCGACGATCAAACTCTCGATCTCCATCCTGCTCACCGGCGCGACGATCGTCTTCGTCGGCACCCTCGTCATGCTCCAGATCAGCGACGAATCCCTCGACCGAGTGCTCTTCGAGGTGATCTCGGCGTTCGGCACCGTCGGGCTGAGCGCCGGCGTGTCCGCCTCGGTCTCGGAACCGGGGCTCTACACGCTGTCCGTCCTCATGCTCATCGGGCGTCTCGGTACGATTACACTGGCGGCAGCCCTGTCGATGCAGGACTCTGCCCGTCTCTACCGCTACCCCGAAGAAAGGCCGGTCGTTGGCTAACGAGAACTCCTCCATCCTCGTCATCGGGCTCGGACGCTTCGGCTCGGCGACTGCGGTCACGCTCACGCGACTGGGACGCGAGGTCATGGCCATCGAGCACAACGCCGAGCTCGTCAAGGACTGGAGCGGCAAACTCACCCACGTCGTCGAGGCCGATTCGACGAACATCGACGCCCTGCGCCAGGTCGGTGCCGCGGACTTCCAGACCGCGGTCGTCGGCATCGGCACCTCGATCGAGGCGAGCGTGCTCACGACGGCGAACCTCGTCGACCTCGGGGTCTCGCAGGTGTGGGCGAAGGCGATCTCCCCGGCCCACGGCAAGATCCTCCACCGCATCGGCGCCCACCACGTCCTCTACCCGGAGTCCGATGCCGGCATCCGCGTCGCCCACCTCGTCAGCTCCCGGATGATGGAGTACATCGAGTTCGACGAAGGCCACTTCGCGGTCGTGAAGATGCGCCCACCGCGGGAGATCCAGGGGTTCACCCTCGGCGAGGCGAAGGTCCGCGACAAGTACGGCGTGACGATCGTCGGCATCAAGAGCCCGGGCCGCGACTTCACCTACGCCGAACCGACCACCCGCGTCGGCAAGCAGGACCTCCTCATCGTCGCGGGCAACGTCGAACTCCTCAGCCGCTTCGCCGGACGCCCGTAGGGGGCGCCGCGCTCTCCTGGGGCAACCGCTCGGTGTGAATCCGTATGGCATGGATCGATCCATGCCATACGGATTCACACCGAGCGATTGCGAGTCACGCGCCCTCGCAGCCACGGAGCTTGCCCGTAGAGCTTCGTCGCGAATGCTTCGAGGTCCATCACCTCGGCGAAGGTGAACCTCACGATGCGGTAGCCCAAGGCGACCAGGCGGTTGAATTGAGTCGCCTCCTTCTGCAGCCGCGCTCCCCCGTTCTCCACGTATTTGGCGGCCCCGTCGACGAAGAGCACAGTCTTCGCCACCCGGTCCATGAAGTCGACGCGCGCGACGAGTCGGCCTTTCTCGTGGACCTGCACCTGCTGTTCGAACCCGCAGAGCCCGAGGAGGCTGAGGTTGTAGGAGCACCGGCTCTCCGCGTAACTCTCCGAGCGAGCGCCGATCCGACCGATGAGCCGCGCGGCACGCGCCCGCCCCTTGGGCAGACGCGCGAGCACGGGGGCGAAGTGCTCCTCCACCGCCTTCCGCTCCAATTGCCCGACGTCGGGCGGATATCCGAATCGCCCTGCACTGGCCTCCTCGGCCCCGAAGACTGAGCGCCTCACGACCGATTCCATCGCGGCGAACGCCCCCGGCTCCCCGATCTGCGGAATCAGGTCCAGGCTTGTCAGCGCAGGTGAGGTGAGTCGCATCTTGCCGACCATGACGGTGTCGGCTGCAGGCACCTCTCGCGTCGTCCGGCTGACGATGCCGGTCCTCAGTCTGTGCGATGGCGAGGCGATGTGGATGCGCTGGGTTCCCACACGATACAACGGCAGGTCGTGGATGCGAGCCGCAGAGACGCCGCAGATGACGTCATCCACCCGGTAGTGGGGGTAGGACGCGATCTTGAGTTTCTCGAGCAGGTCGGCGTATTCGTAGTCGTGCTTCTGTGTGCTCTGAGCGTGCTCCCTGACTCGCCGCAGCCAGTCCTCATCGGTGATCAGCTCGGCGATCCGCGCATGCTGGGGATTCTCGCACCGGCGGATGACGCTGTACATCCCGCGGGTGAGTCTGAGCAGACAGCAGTCCACCGCGGACTTGACGACTCGGCTGTGCACTCCATGTGCTCGAAGCTCCTGTGAGCGGATGACGTTGTACATCTGCACACGGTCACCGCGGGACTTCGACAACGTCAATGGGGACGCAGTCGGCCTGTGGAGTGTTCGTCGGCGTCCTCAGGCGATCTGAGCACCGGTCGCAGACATTCCCACAGCCGATCGCACAGAAGTGGCGCCGGTCGCTGCGGACGGCGGGCAGCGGGAGAACAGGGCACCCGAGCGCGGACGATGCCCGTCGCGCCGGTCCCAGACCCAACCGACTGCGCGACTGGTCGGCCGAGCGCGAGCCCCAGACGCCGGCGGCTGGTCGCAGTGTCATCCACAGTTCGGCGAGCGCAAGTCGCAGAGATGACAACCGCTCGGTTCCGATCCCTATGGTATGGATCAGAGTCCTCCCTGGGGATCAGAACCGAGCGGTTGCCGCTGCAGCGGGTCAGCGGGGCGTCGGCAGCGGGGCGTCGGAGGCAGCGCCGCAACGGCCGCCCGCCGCAGCGCCGCGCCGACCGGCGCGCCTCACCTCGTCTAGTGCTCGACGGCCGCCTCGGCGCCGAAGCCGGTGTGGGCACGGACGTCCATCTCGGCTGCCAGCTCGGGACTCTCGACCGTCCTGTCGGTGATCGACCCGAGCCACCCGAGGATGAACCCGAGCGGGATGGAGATGATGCCGGGGTTCGACAGCGGGAAGATCGCGAAGTCGGCGCCGGGGATCATCGCGGTCTCGGAACCGGAGACGACCGGGGAGAATGCGATGAGCAGGATCGCCGAGCCCAGTCCGCCGTAGATCGACCACACCGCACCGCGCGTGGTGAAGCGGCGCCAGAACAGCGAGTAGATGATCGTCGGCAGGTTCGCACTCGCCGCGACCGCGAAGGCGAGCGCGACGAGGAACGCGATGTTCTGTCCCTGCACCCCGATCCCGCCGAGGATGGCGACCGCGCCGATGACGACGACGGTGCGGCGGGCGATCTTCACCTCAGCGTCGGGGTCCTCGACCTTGCCCTTCTTGATCACGCTCGCGTAGATGTCGTGGGCGAAGGATGCGGCTGCGGTGATCGCGAGCCCCGCGACGACGGCGAGGATCGTGGCGAACGCGACCGCGGAGATGAAGCCCATGAGCAGCGGACCCCCGAGCTGGAGGGCGAGCAGCGGAGCCGCGGAGTTCACCCCGCCGGGAGCGTTCTTGATCGCATCGGCGCCGACGAGCGCGGCCGCACCGTAGCCGAGGACGAGGGTGAAGAGATAGAACGCGCCGATGAGCCAGATCGCCCAGACCACCGACCGCCGCGCCTCCCGGGCCGTGGGCACCGTGTAGAAGCGCATGAGCACGTGCGGCAGACCCGCGGTGCCGAGGACGAGCGCGAGGGCGAGTGAGATGAAGTCGAGCGGGTTCGACCCGTACTGGAGTCCGGGATTGAGCACGCCCTCCCCCACTCCCTCGGCGGCATTGGCGACTGCGTTGGAGAGCAGGGTCGAGAGGTTGAAGCCGTTGAGCGCGAGCACCCAGATCGTCATCGCCCCGGCTCCGGCGATGAGGAGGACCGCCTTGACGATCTGCACCCAGGTCGTGCCCTTCATGCCGCCGACGAGGACGTAGAGGATCATCAGGGCGCCGACGACGGCGATGACGAGCGACTGTCCGAGTTTGCCGTCGATGCCCATGAGCAGCGAGACGAGACCGCCGGCTCCGGCCATCTGCGCGAGCAGGTAGAAGAAGCACACGGCCAGCGTCGAGATCGCCGCGGCCATGCGCACCGGGCGCTGCCGGAGGCGGAAGGAGAGCACATCGGCCATCGTGAACTTGCCCGTGTTGCGCATGAGCTCGGCGACGAGCAGGAGCGCGACGAGCCAGGCGACGAGGAAGCCGATGGAGTAGAGGAACCCGTCGTAGCCGTTGACGGCGATCGCCCCGCAGATGCCGAGGAACGACGCCGCCGAGAGGTAGTCGCCGGAGATCGCGAACCCGTTCTGCGGCCCGCTGAACGACCGTCCGCCCGCGTAGTAGTCCGACGCGGTCTTGTTGTTCCGGCTCGCCCGCAGGACGATGAAGAGGGTGACCGCGACGAAGGCCGCGAAGATCGTGATGTTGAGGATCGCGTTGTTCTCGACCTCTGTGGTCGCCTGAGCGAAGATCTCGGTCATCGGGTGACTCCTTCCGATTCCTGTTCGAGGCGCTCACGGATCGCGGTGGCCGGTGGGTCGAGCTTCTTGTTGGCGAACGAGACGTAGAACATCGTGATCGCGAACGTCGTGACGAACTGCAGCAGGCCGAGCACGAGGCCGACGTTGATCTCCCCGACGACCTTCGTCGACATGAAGTCGTGCGCGTACGTGCTGAGGATGACGTAGAGGAAGTACCACGCAAGGAACGCGATCGACAGTGGGATCACCACTGAGAAGCGCTTGCGCTTGAGGGCCTTGAATTCGGGGTTCTCCTCCTCGGCGAGGAAGTCCACCCCTCTCGGCGACGGATCGGACATGGTTTCTCCATTCGAATGTGGTTCGAGCGTCAGTGGTCTGAATCACACATCGTCAACCTATCGTCCGCTCGGTCATGGGGAATACCACCGAAAGTTGGTAGCGTATTCACATGAACGTCATGGCCAAGGAAGCTCGGGCGCTGAAATCCGAATCCCGCCGTCTCTTCGCCGAGGCGGTCGACTCCCTGCACGCGAACGGCACCGGCGACGTCGTCTTCGGCGGCATGGTCGAAGAGGGGGCGGTCGCCGTCGAGGCGGTCGCCGGAGCGAGCCGGGACGGCCTGGCCTCGCTCATCGTCAGCACCGGCCGCGGCCTCGGCGGGCGCGCCCTGACCGAGGGCACCCCGCAGCTCACCCGTGACTACGAGATCGACCCGTTCATCACGCACCATTACGACGAGGAGGTCCTCGGCGAGGGCATCCAGGTGCTCATCGCCGTCCCCACCCTCCTCGGCGGCGAGGTCACCGGGATGGTCTACTGCGGACATCGCAAGGCCTACGCCGAGGCGGCCCCGCAGACCGGCGACCTCGTCCGCCGGGTGCGTCAGCTCTCCGTCGACCTCGGGCGCCTCGGACTGCGCCGACCGCAGCCGGTCACCCCGGTCGTCGAGCCTCTCGCCGACCTCGACTCCTCGAGTCGCGAAGCGCTGCGCCGCACGTTCGCCGAGCTGCGGGCGATCCGCTCCGACGTCGCCGACGACGCCACCCGCGAACGACTGACCTCGATCGAGACCCGACTCGCCGACATCCTCTCCGGGCACAACCCGGAGTCCGCTCCCGAGCCGACGACGTCGGTGAGCCTCTCACCACGGGAGACCGACATCCTCTCGCACGTGGCCCTGGGATGGTCGAACGCCCGCATCGCCGAGGCACTGGGACTGCGGGAGTCGACCGTGAAGTCCTACCTCAACACCGCGATGGTCAAGCTCACCGCGCGCACCCGGCACGAGGCCGTGTCGATCGCCCGGGCCGCGGGCATCCTGCCCTGACGCGACGCCCGGCACCCGGGCCTGCCCCGGCACCCGGCCCGGCTTCGGCACCGCACTCAGGCCGCCGTGCCGCGGCATCCCGCCCGAACGCGACGATTCAGTCCGACCGACCGGCTCCGCTGCCGCCCGACTGATTCCGAACGCACCCGCGCTGCCCGCTCGAACCGCATCCGATCGCACAGATCACCCGTCGATCGCGGCGGAGTTCTCCTTCTCCATCTCGAGCGAGCGGTCAGCGGCCGCGGTGACGGCCGCCTCGGCGAGGTCGAAGATGCCGCCGTCGATGAAGGTGTTGAGCGCGGCCAGGGTGGTCCCGCCCTTGCTGCTCACGGCCTTCCGCAGGGCCGCGGGGTCAGGGTTGTCGGCCAGCAGGCGTCCGGCGCCGTCGGCGGTGGCGACGACCATCTTCGCTGCAGTCTCCTCGGTGAGCCCGAGCTTGACGCCGGCGGTGATCATCGCCTCGGCGAGGAGGAAGAAGTACGCCACACCGGACCCGGAGATCCCGGTCATGGCGGGGATCTCGGCTTCGTCGAGGGGGACGACGAGGCCTGCGCCCGAGAGCAGCCTGCGCAGAGTCGCGGCGGCGGTCGGGTCGACTCCGGGAGCCGGGGACAGGGCGATGACGCCGTGGCCGATCGCGCTCGGGGTGTTCGGCATGATCCGCACGATCGGGCTGTTCGGGGCGAGTCGGGCGAGGTCGGCGGCGGAGACGCCGGCGGCCATCGACACGAGCACGGACTGCCCGGTCAGGGCGGGGGCGAGGTCGCGCACGGTCTCGGCCATCATCCACGGCTTGACGCCGAGGAAGACGAAGTCCGCGGATTCGGCCGCCGCCCGGTTGGCGTCGGGATCATCCTCCACCGAGGTGACGGTGGCGGCAGGCAGGGCGGCGGCGAGGCGCTGCGCCGAGGCGGCGGAGTGCGTCGTCGCCCGCACCTCGATGCTCGGATCCGCGTCGAGGATGCCCTTGATGAGCGCCGTGCCCATATTGCCGGTGCCGATGGAAGCGATCGTGGTCATGGAGGTCAGCCTTTCTGAAGTCGTCCCTCCCCGATGGTGTCAGAGGAGCCGGTGACCGCGAAATCGGTGCCGCGACCGCGCGACAAGAGTGGGCGGAACTCCGAAGGGGTGCCCTCCGTGCGGGCACGCCGCAGGCACGGCGCAGGCAGGTGACGAGGTCAGATGGTCAGCTCGCGTCGGCGGAGGCGCGCTTCGACGACGCTGACCGGTGAGAAGTCCCCGGTTCCGGCGAGGTCTCCACAGGCGACGCCTCCCCAGGAGTCGTCGGCTCTGAGTGGGAGGTCCCACCGTCCGGTGCACCAGCGCCCGCAGCCCCGGTTCCGGAGCCCGCGGACCCCGACCCCTCCCCCGGCACACCGTCGAGTCCGAGGTGCTTGCGGGCGACGGCGAGGGAGTCGGCGAGCATCTGCTCACGGGTGGACTTCTTGGCGACGAAGCGGGTATTGACCTCGACGACGACGTCGCCGGACCAGTTGTGCTTCGCGAGGTATTGGAGCGTCTCGGCCACGGGCATGGTCCCCGCCCCGGGCACGAGGTGCTCGTCCTTGAGCGAGCCCGCACCGTCGGTGAGGTGGACGTGGCGCAGGCGCGGGAAGATCTCGGCGACGGTGTCGAGCGCGTTCATCCCCGCCGTCGAGGCGTGGGAGAAGTCGAAGGTGAGAGCGTCGTAGTCCTCGTCGAGCGGGTTCCAGTCGGGGTAGTAGACGAGGATCTCGCGCACTCCCGCCCGCCACGGGTACATGTTCTCCACCGCGAGGACGACTCCGGTCTCCTCGGAGACCTCTCGCACCCCGTCGACGAATTCGCGCGCGTACGCCCCCTGCCAGCGGAAGGGCGGGTGGAGGACGACGGTGGTCGCCCCGACCTCGCGGGCGAGGTTCGCTGTGATCCGCAGCTTCTCCCAGTGGTCCTTGTGGAGGACGCGGGGCAGGAAGAGCAGCGTCGGCGCGTGCAGCGACATGACGTCGAGGCCGGTGTCCGCGGCGAGTCCGGTGATGAGGTCGACGTCCCTCGTCTCGGCGTTGTGGGTGACCATGATCTCGACGCCGTCGTAGCCGATCGACGAGGCCTGCGCGAACGTCTCCTCGACGGTCATCGGCGAGACCGACGAGGAGGAGAGTCCGATCCTGATCGGGTGGTCGGAGACGTGATGGGTGTCGTGGTCGTACACCTGGTTCGCCGCGAAGAACTCACGGTGGCGCCGGGAGTTCGACCGCGCCGAGTTCTTCGCAGTCAGAACCTTGCGCCCCGACTTCGACTTCTTCGCCTTGCTCATCTCCACCAGTCTAGTCCTCCTCGCCGGCCCTGCCGCTCCGGTTTTCCTCGGAATCGTCCCTCGCCCTCTCCTCGGAATCACCCACTCGCCTTCTCCGCGGAGTCGCCCACTCGCCGTGGTCTGGGAATCCCCCTCGCCGAGGTGACCGGATAGTCTGTGCCCATGATTCCTGCCGACGTCCGTCCCGCCCGCGTCTCCGACGTCCCCCGCCTCGCCGAGATCCACGTCGCCGCATGGCGGGCCGCCTACCGCGGCATCATGGCCGACGAGTTCCTCGACGGATTGGACGAGGACCGTTTCGCCGCGAACTGGACTCAGGCGCTCAGCGACCCCGACAACCGGGTCCGCAACTTCGTCGTCGTCGCGGGCGACCGGATCCTCGGCTTCGGCGGGGTGAGCGCACCCCGTGACCCCGCCGAGGTGCTCGACCGTCTCCCCGTCACCGCGGACCTCGGCCAGCTCGCCCATATCAACCTCGCCCCCGAGGCCTTCGGCACCGGGGTCGCCGCCGTCCTCTTCACCGCACTCGAGGACGAGCTGCGCCACGACGGCTATGCACGCGCCTACCTCATGGTCGCCGAGGGCAACGACCGGGCGATGCGCTTCTACGAGAAGCAGGGGTGGGCGCGCACGGAGATCACGCACGTCTACGACGGCGTCGAACCCGCGGTGCCCGAGCGGATGTACACGGTCGAGCTCTGAGTCTGGCCGCCTCGGCGGGGTCCAGGGTTCGCTGACCCGACGATCGGCACCCGCCCCGGCAACCCGAAGGGCGCCCAGCCACCCGGCGAAGGGTGGCTGAGCGCCCGGAAGGCGGCTCAGACCGCGCGGCTGAATGCGTGCCGCTCAGACCGCGCGGTTGAATGCGTCGCGGCTCAGCCGTAGAGCTCCTCGACGTCCTCATCGACCCAGCCCTTGGACTTGTCGACGGCCTTGTTCCACAGCCGGTAGACGCGGGCGACCGTCTCGTCGTCCATCTCCGGCTCCCAGCGCTTGTCCTCGTGCCAGTTGTTCTTCACGTCCTCCTCGCCGCTCCAGAACTTCACGGCGATGCCCGCTGCGTACGCGGCACCGAGCGCCGTCGTCTCGATGACCTCGGGGCGGATGACGGGCACGCCGAGGAGGTCGGCCTGGAACTGCATGAGCGTCTCGTTGGCGACCATGCCGCCGTCGACCTTGAGCTCGGTGAGCTCGACGCCGGAGTCGAGGTTCATCGCATCGAGGACCTCACGGGACTGGAAGGCGACCGATTCGAGGGCGGCCCGGGCGATGTGGTTCTTGTTGACGTACCGGGTGAGGCCGACGATGACGCCGCGGGCGTCGGACTCCCAGTGCGGGGCGAAGAGACCGGAGAACGCGGGCACGATGTAGCAGCCGCCGTTGTCCTCGACCTTCTTCGCGAGCACCTCGACCTCGGGGGCGTCCTTGATGAGTCCGAGGTTGTCGCGGATCCACTGGACGAGCGAACCGGTCACGGCCACCGACCCCTCGAGGGCGTAGACCGCGTCGTCCTCGCCGATCTTGTAGGCCACGGTCGTGAGCAGGCCGTTCTTGCTCGCCACCGGCTCGGTGCCGGTGTTGATGAGCATGAAGTTGCCGGTGCCGTACGTGTTCTTCGCCTGCCCCTTCTCGAAGCACGCCTGCCCGAAGGTCGCCGCCTGCTGGTCGCCGAGGATGCCGCAGATCGGGGTGTCGATGAGCAGGGTGTTCTTCGCGCCGTAGCCGTAGATCTCCGAGCACGACTTGATCTCCGGCAGCATCGACATGGGGATGCCCATGTCGGCGGCGATCTCCTCGTTCCAGTCGAGGGTGTCGATGTTCATGAGCATCGTCCGCGAGGCGTTGGTGACGTCGGTGATGTGGACGCCGCCGTTGACCCCGCCGGTGAGGTTCCACAGCACCCACGAGTCCATCGTGCCGAAGAGGAGGTCGCCGTTCTCCGCGGCCTCCCTGGCGCCGTCGACGTTGTCGAGGATCCACTTGGCCTTGGGGCCGGCGAAGTAGGTCGCCAGCGGCAGGCCCACCCGGTCCTTGTACTTGTCGGCACCCTCGTCGCCGCCGAGTTCGTCGGCGATCTTCTGCGTGCGCGTGTCCTGCCAGACGATCGCGTTGTAGACGGGTTCGCCGGTGTTCTTGTCCCACACCACCGTCGTCTCGCGCTGGTTGGTGATGCCCACGCCCTCGAGCTGGTGGCGGTTGATGTTCGCCCGCGACAGCGCCTGGCCGATCGCTTCGTTGGTGTTGCGGATGATCTCCTTCGGGTCGTGTTCGACCCACCCGGCGCGGGGGAAGATCTGCTCGTGCTCGAGCTGTCCGCTCGAGACGATCTGCCCGTTATGGTCGAAGACGATCGCCCGCGACGAGGTGGTGCCCTGGTCGATTGCGAGGATGTACTTGTCCTGGCTCATGAAGACTCCTGTGTCCGTTCGGCACCCCGGGCGCCGAGCTTCGTGGTGGTTTCTAGGATGTCACTGTTCTCAGATGAAGGCATTCGAGACGAAGCCGGCGAGGACGCCGCCGAGAATGGGGCCGACGATCGGCACCCACGCGTAGCTCCAGTCGGAGCTGCCCTTGTTCGGGATCGGCAGGATCGTGTGCGCGATGCGCGGGCCGAGGTCGCGTGCCGGGTTGATGGCGTAGCCGGTCGGACCGCCGAGGGAGGCGCCGATGACGACGACGACGAGCGCCACGGCCAGCGGTCCCAGCCCGCTGGGGGTGCCGCCGAAGAGGAGGATGATGAAGACGAGGACGAAGGTGCCGATCGCCTCGGTGAGGACGTTCCAGCCGTAGCTGCGCACCTCGGGCCCGGTGGAGAAGGTGCCGAGGATGTTGCCCGGCTCGGTCTCGGCGTCGTAGTGGTTCTTGTACGCCAGCCACGCGATGATCGCACCGAGGGTCGCACCGACGATCTGCGCGAAGAGGTAGGCGATCGTCGTCCCGAACGTGATCGGGATGCCGGGGGCGTATTCGGTGGCTCCACTGGAGAGGATGCCCAGCGTCACCGCGGGGTTGAGGTGGGCGCCGGACTTGTAGGCGACGTAGACGCCGGCGAAGACCGCGAGGCCCCAGCCGAGCGAGATCATCAGCCAGCCGCCGGCATTGCCCTTGGTCTTGGCGAGCACCGCGTTCGCGACGACGCCGACGCCGAGCAGCAGCAGCATCGCTGTGCCCGCCGTCTCATGGAGGAGGATCGTGCCAATCGGTCCCATGGTGGGTGAACTCCTTTGTTGAGATGGGATGGGAGGGGATCGTGGTCGACCCGGTGAGGGTCGGAGCGGCGGGGGCGACGTCCTCGTCCCTCCCCCGCCGAGGCGGTGTGCCGTGTCCTCCTAGCGTGCGCTCCAGCTGTCGGTGACGAGCGCTGCCGCGGCGGCGTCGTCGTGCGTGGACTCCGCGGCGACCTGGGCGTCGACGTGGGCGCGGAAGGCCGCGACCTCGGCGGCGACCTTCTCCGCGTCCCAGCCGAGGACGGGGGCGATGATCTCCGCGACCGCCTCGGCGGCGGCCTTGCCCCGGTCCCTGACCTCATAGTTGAGCCGCATCCGACGCTCGAGGACGTCCTCGAGGCGGACGACGCCCTCCGAGGTGGCCGCGTAGTGGGCCTCGACGCCGAGATAGCGCTCTGCTCCCGGCAGGGGCTGACCGAGCTCGGGGTTGTCGTCGATGAGGTCGAGGAGGTCCTCGAGCATCGTCCCGTAGCGGCGGATGAGGCGCTTGACCCGGGCCTCGTCCCAGCCGTAGCGCTCAGCGATGCCGGCCTGGCCGCGGCGGACCGCGCCGACCCCCTGGGCGCCGAGCAGCGGCACGGACTCCGTCAGCGAGGTCCGGTCGGAGGCTTCGTCGCCGAGGGCGAAGTCGACGGCGTCCTCGGCCATCACCCGGTAGGTCGTGAACTTGCCGCCGGCGATCGCCGAGAGGCCGGGCTCGACCTCCATGACGGTGTGCTCGCGGGAGACCTTCGTCGAGGCCTCGCCGTCCTTCTCCACCGGCTGGAGGAGCGGGCGCAGACCCGAGTAGACGCCGACGACGTCGTCGCGGCTGAGCTTGTCCTCGAGGATCGCGTTGGCGTGTTCGAGGAGGTAGTCGATGTCGTCGGAGGTCGCGACCGGGGCGGCGACGTCCTCCTTCCACGGGGTGTCCGTGGTGCCGATGACCCAGTAGCCGTCCCACGGGATGACGAAGAGCACTGACTTCTCGGTCTTCGAGATGATGCCGGTATCGGGGTCGGCCTTGATCTTGTCCTGGTCGACGGTGATGTGGATGCCTTTCGAGGCGAGCACCTTGAGACCGGCGTCGGCCTTCGCGAGGTCCTGCTGCTGTTCGGTCCAGACGCCGCCGGCGAGGATGGTGCGGCGGGCGTGGACGTCGAACTCCCGGCCCGAGACCTCGTCGCGCACGCGGACCCCGGACACCCGGTCCCCGTCGTGGAGGTAGTCGATGACGGAGACGTGGTTGGCAGCGGCGGCGCCGAAGCTCACGGCCGAGCGCACGAGCGTCATGACGAAGCGGGCGTCGTCGACCTTCGCGTCGTAGTATTCGAGCGCGCCGACCGCTGCGTCGTCGGCGAGTCCCGGGAAGTGCGCGCTCAGCGCCTTCTTGCCCAGGTGGCGGTGCATCGGCACGGCGCGCTTGCGGCCGGGCCGGGTGGCCATCGTGTCGTAGAGGAGGACGCCGGAGCCGATGAAGGCCCGGTCGATGAGGCGGTGTTCGAAGGGGAAGACGAACGCGACGGGTTCGACGAGGTGGGGCGCGGTGTGCGTGAGCAGCAGGTCGCGTTCCTTGAGCGCCTCGGCGACGAGTTTGAAGTCGAGCATCTCGAGGTAGCGCAGGCCCCCGTGCATGAGCTTCGAGGACCGCGAGGAGGTGCCCGATGCCCAGTCGTGGGCGTCGACGACGCCGACCTTGAGGCCGCGGGTGGCGGCGTCGAAGGCGGAGCCCGCTCCCGTCACCCCTCCCCCGACGACGAAGACGTCGAGCGGATCGTCCGGGCTCGTCGCTTCCATGGTGCGCAGGGACTCTTCACGGAACGAGGGGGATAGCTCGCCGTTTCGCATTGCCGTCTTGCCTCCAGAGATCGGGGAAACTGCCCCGTGGCGGCCGGCCCAGGTGACTGGCCGGTAATCACAAGCTAACAGGTGCGGAGAGCAAATGGGAACAGATCCGGCTGTGACTCCGGCCATCGATTCAGTCGGCGGATCTGCCCATCGCCGAGGTGGTCTCCGCCGAATCCAGCAGGTCGAGTTTCCGCATGATGATGCCCTCGCGCAGCGCCCACGGGGAGATGTTCATCACCGTGATGTCGAAGATCGTGAAGGCCGCCTCGGCGACGATGGCCCCGGCGAGGACCTGACCGGCGCGGGCCTCGGAGACCCCGGGCAGCGTGGCGCGTTCGGCCGGGGTGCGCGCGGAGAGGGTGTCGATGATGCCGGGCAGGTCGCGGCGGAAGAGCTTGCGGGGGACGTAGATTCCGTCCCCGCTCGGTGCGGCGCCGGCGATACGGGCCAGCGACCGGAAGGTCTTCGAGGAGCCGACGACCTGATCGGGTGTGCCGACCCGGTTGATCTCACCGGCGATGCGCCCGATCTGGGCGCGGGCGTACTTGCGCAGCCGGTGGATGTCGGATGCGTCGGGGATCTCCCCGGGCAGGAAGTCCGCGTACGTGCGCCCGGCCCCGAGTGGGACGGAGACCGCTGCCTGCGGGTACTCGTCCTGGCCGGCGGCGATCTCGAGCGAGCCCCCGCCGATGTCGAGCAGCAGGATCTTCCCGGCCGACCATCCGAACCAGCGGCGGGCGGCGAGGAACGTCACCCGGGCCTCGTCCCTGCCGGACATGACGGTGAGTTTGACGCCCATCTGCTCGCTGATCGAGGCGATGAGCTCCTCCCCGTTGGGGGCGTCCCTGACCGCCGAGGTGGCGAAGGCGAGGATCTGCTCCGCGCCCTGGTCCTCGGCGATCTCGACCGCCTCGGCGACGAAGTCCCGCAGCCGCTGCTGGCCCTCCTCGCCGATCGACCCGTCGGGTCCGAGGTACTCGGCGAGGCGGAGGATCTCCTTGTGCGAGGTCGCCGGCAGCGGCGGTGCCCCGACGTGGGCATCGACGACGAGGAGGTGGACGCTGTTGGATCCGATATCGAGGACGGCGAGGCGCATTCGCTCAGTGTATCCCGCGGCAGGGCCCCTCAGCCCCGCCAGTCGCCTGCGCTGAAGCCGAACTCGGGGGTCTCCTTGGCGAAGAACGCCGCCTGGCCGCGGGCGATCTCCGCACGGTAGGCCTCATCGAGCCACCGCGGCGGCTGCCCACCCCCGTCGAACTCGCCGTCGAGGACGGCTTTGGCCCCGATCTGGCTGAGCTGGGACAGGGAGGCGATGCGCTCCCCCAGCTCCTGGGCGCGGGCGAGCGGGTCGTCGGCGGTCTCGTGGATGAACCCGAGACTCTGCATCTGGTCGAAGTCGACGATCGAGGCCGTGAGCAGCAGGTACCGCGCCCACGCGTCGCCGAGGACGCGGGCGAGGCTCCTCGTCGGTCCCGGCGGGTAGACGAGTCCGAGCTTCGCGGCGGTGACGCCGAACTTCGACCCGGGGGCGGCGATGCGGATGTCGCAGGCGGCGGCGATCTCGGTGCCGCCGCCGACGCAGTTGCCCTCGATCGCGGCGATGGTCACGGTCCGCGCCGAGGCCAGGGCCGCCTCGGCGGAGGAGTTGAGCTCCCAGAAGTCGGCGATGGGGACGTCGAGGTCGGCGATGTCCGAGCCGGCGGAGAAGTGACCGCCGGCACCGGTGATGATCAGCGCACCGATCGTGTCATCGGCGTCGACGCCGGCGACGATCTCCGGCAGGGCCCGCCACATCGCCCGGGAGAGGGCGTTGCGTTTGTCGGTCCGATCGAGAACGAGGGTCCCGACCCCACCGGTGACGGTGAAGTCGAAACCCTCGAGGTCGACCGGACGGTAGCGGCCCGGGGTGGGCCGACCGTCGGTGCTCATGCTCAGCCCCGGCTGTCGGGGACTTCGCGCTGCGGCTCGCCGTCATAGGCGCTCAGCGGGCGGATGAGCGCGTTCGAGGCCTGCTGCTCGAAGATGTGCGCGGTCCAGCCGGTGATGCGGGCCATGACGAAGATCGGCGTGAACTGCTCGGTGTCGAATCCCATGAGGTGGTACGCCGGACCCGACGGGTAGTCGAGGTTCGGGTAGATGCCCTTGCGGGAGACGAAGTCCTCTTCGAAGGTGTTGTAGAGGTCGAGGAGGTCGGTTGCGCCCTTGACCTCGGCCATCTCCTCGAACGCCTTGCGCATGGTCGGCACGCGCGAGTCGCCGTTCTTGTACACGCGGTGTCCGAAGCCCATGATCTTCGCCTTGCGGGCCAGAGCGTCGTCGATCCACGCCGAGGCCTTGTCGGCGGTGCCGACCTCCTCGAGCATCGCCATGACGGCTTCGTTCGCGCCGCCGTGCAGGGGTCCCTTGAGGGCACCGATCGCTCCGGCGACGGCCGAGTAGAGGTCGGAGGTCGTCGAAGTGATGACGCGGGCGGTGAACGTCGAGGCGTTGAAGGAGTGCTCGGCGTAGAGGATCATCGAGATGTCGAAGCTGCGCACCACCTCGTCGGCGGGGACCTCGTCGAAGACCATCTTGAAGAAGTTCGCCGCGTAGTCGAGGTCCTTCGTCGGCGCCACCGGGTCGAGCCCGTGGCGACGGCGGTGGTCGATCGCGACGATCGTCGGCAGCTGCGCGTAGAGGCGCTCGGCCTTCGCGAGGTTGGCCTCGGGTCCCTCGACGTCGGCCTCGGGGTCGACGGCGCCGAGGTAGGCGACCGCGGTCTGGACGACGTGCATGGGGTGCGCGTCCTTGGGCAGGCCGAGGATGATCTCGACGAGCTCCGGCGAGATCTCACGCTGGGCGTGCTCACGGGCCTTGAACTCGGCCAGCTGCTCCTCGGTGGGCAGTTCGCCGTTCCAGATGAGGTAGGCGACGTCCTCGAAGTTCCGCTTGGCAGCGAGCTCTTGGACGGGGTATCCGCGGTAGGTCAGCGAGTTGGTTTCCTGGACTACCTTCGAGACGGCCGTGGTGTCGACGACGACTCCGGCGAGGCCCTTCTTGATTTCTTCGGTCACTGGTGACCCTCCTGTGAGAAGTTGAATACGGCCGCGTCGAAGTCGTTGTACGCGGCGTAGTCGATGGTGTCGTAGAGGTCCGCGCGGGTCTGCATCCCCTCGAGCAGGTCCACCTGAGTGCCCTTGTCCCGGATCGTCTGCAGGCCCGACTTGATCGCACCCATGGCGAGACGCAGGGTCGTGACCGGGTAGATCACGAGTTTGACCCCGACGTTCGCCAACTGCTCGGTGGTGAACAGTTCGCTCTTTCCGAATTCCGTCATGTTCGCCAGGATCGGCACGTCGACGCTGGCGGCGAAGCGCTCGAACTCGTCGAGGTCGCGCATCGCCTCGGGGAAGATCATGTCGGCTCCCGCGTCGACGTAGGCCTTCGCCCGGTCGATCGCGGCGTCGAGTCCCTCTCCCGCGCGGGAGTCCGTGCGGGCGCAGATGACGAAGTTCTCGTCCCGCCGGCCCTTGACGGCCGCGGCGATGCGCTTGGTCATCTCGACGGTGGTGACGACCTCCTTGCCGTCGAGGTGGCCGCACCGCTTCGGGTTGACCTGATCCTCGAGGTGCATGCCGGAGATCCCTGCGTCCTCGAACTCCTGGACGGTGCGGGCGACGTTCATCGCCTCGCCCCACCCGGTGTCGGCGTCGATGAACGTCGGCAGGTTCGTCACCCGGGCGATCGCACGGCCGTGGTCGGCCACCTCGGTGAGGGTGGTCAGGCCGATGTCGGGCACCCCCAGGGCCGCGGAGAACGCGCCCCCGGAGATGTAGACGCCCTCGAAGCCGATCTGCTCGATGATCTGGGCGTTGATCGGGTTGATGGCGCCGGGGAACTGGACGATCCCGTCGCCGGCGAGGAGCTCGCGGAACCGCTTCCGGCGCTCGGCCGGTGTCGTGGTGGCCCCGAGCATCAGAAGATGCCCTTCGAACCGCTGTGCTTCAGCCCTTCGACGGCGAAGCTGAGCTGGCCCACGCCTGCCGCGTCGAGGCTCTCGAGGTTCTCGGCGAGGTCGAGGAAGCGGTTCGCCTCGGCCTCGGTGAGGATGCCCGCGGAGAGCGTGCGGAACTTCTCGACGTAGTTCTCGCGGACGAACGGGCGGGCGCCGAGCGGGTGGGCGTCGGCGACGGCGATCTCGTCGGTCAGGGTCGACCCGTCCTCGAACTCGATCTCCACGCGACCGCCGAAGGCCTTCTCGTTCGGGTCGGTCGAGTGGTAGCGGCGGGTCCACTCGGGATCCTCGGTCGTCTCGATCTTGTGCCAGAGCTCGACGGTCTCGGGACGGGCGGCCCGCTCGGGGGTGTACGAGTCCTCATGGTGCCAGCCGCGGTCCTCGAGGGCGACGGCGAAGATGTACATGATCGAGTGGTCGAGCGTCTCGCGGCTGGCCTTCGGATCCATCTTCTGCGGATCGTTCGCGCCGGTGCCGATGACGTTGTGCGTGTGGTGCGAGGTGTGGATGATGATGCGCTTGATCTTCGTCAGGTCCTCGATCTCACCGCCGAGCTTGCGGGCGAGGTCGATGAGCGCCTGCGCCTGGTATTCGGCGGAGTGCTCCTTGGTGTAGGTGTCGAGGATGGCGCGCTTGGCCTCGCCCTTGCCCGGCAGCGGGATCGTGTAGCGGGCCTCGGGGCCTGAGAGGATCCACGCGATGAAGCCGTCCTCGCCTTCGTAGATCGGGTTCGGGGCGCCTTCACCGCGCATCGCCCGGTCGACGGCCTCGACGGCCATCTTCCCGGCGAAGGCCGGTGCGTGGGCCTTCCACGAGGAGATCTCACCCTTGCGGGACTGGCGGGTCGCCGTCGTCACGTGCAGGGCCTGCTGGATTGCCTGGAAGGTCACCTCGGTGGGCAGGTGGAGCATCGCCCCGATGCCGGCCGCGGCCGAGGGGCCGAGGTGGGCGACATGGTCGATCTTGTGCTGGTGCAGGCTCATGCCCTTGACGAGGTCGACCTGGATCTCGTACCCGGTGGCGATGCCGTTGATGAGGTCCGCTCCCCCGATGCCCATGTGCTGGGCGACGGCGAGGATCGGCGGGATGTTGTCACCGGGATGGGAGTACTCGGCGGCGAGGAAGGTGTCGTGGAAGTCGAGTTCGCGCACGGCCACGCCGTTGGCCCAGGCCGCCCACTCCGGGGAGAAGCGCTCGGCGAGGGGAAGTCCGAAGATCGTCGCACCCGGGGTGAAGGGGTGCGCCTGTGCCTGCTCGCGGGCGTGGGTGGGGGCCGAACGGTTCACCGAGGCGGCCGCGACGGCGGCGTTGTCGATGACGCGGTTGATCACCATCTCGGTGACCTCGGGATCGACGGGCGTCGGGTCGGAGGCGACCTCGGCGATCTTCCAGGCGAGCTGATCCTCACGAGCCAGGTTCTCTGAGCTCTTGTGGGTACGGACCTCATGATCAATCATGGACAATCCCTTCAATCGTCGTTGACCGCTGCGGGCCATGTCACGACCGCCGCTGGCCGGAGAGTGGTTGACTCAACTGTAGGCCACGTCACTGCGACGCTGCGGCCCGGCCGGAGTTTTATCTTGACATCAAGATACTTTACCCGACCGGCATGAGCCGCCTCGACCCCCCTCCTCCCACCCGTCCGTCGAGGTGAACTGTGACACAATCGGGATATGACCCGCACTGCCCTCGACTTCGACGAGAACTGGTTCGACGACAACGAGTTCGCCCAGCTTCGTCGCCGTCTCCCCATCCCCTATGTCAATGCCATCCCCGTCCGCGTCGGAGAGGCCGGCGATGTCGAGGAGATCGGCCTCCTGCTGCGCCGCCTCGACGACGGCACCCTGGGTCGCGAGGTCGTCGGCGGCCGCATCCGCTACCACGAGTCGATCCGCGCGGCTCTGCTGCGCCATGCCGAGAACGACCTGGGTCCGCTCGCGCTGCCGGTCGTCCCCCCGGCCATCGCGCCGTTCCACATCGCCGAGTACTTCCCCACCGAGGGAGCGGCGCTCCTCCACGACCCGCGTCAGCACGCGATCTCGATGTGCTTCGTCATGGAGGTCCGCGGCGAGTGCACCCCGCGCGCGGACGCGCTCAGCCTCGACTGGCTCACGCCGTCGGAGGCGCTGCGCGAGGACATCGCGAGCGAACTCTCCCACGGTCAGGAGCACATCATCCGCGCGGCCCTGAGTTACCTCGGCTTTCCCATCTGAGGCCGGGCTGTCCATCGGGCCTGCGCCCGGCGCCTACGCGGGGTGCCGCCCGGTTTTCCGCGGCGCGCTGCGACTCGAGGACGCTCAGTGTCGATTCGCGAGCCAGAAATCGACACTTGGCGTCCTCGACTCGGCAACCCCATGCGCCCGCCGGCCGCTCAGCCACCCCGCGGGCGTACAGCCACCCCGCGGCGCCACAGCAACTCGGCGGTGCCACAGCCACCCCGCGGCGCCACAGCAACCCGGCGACCGCCTCGGCGACTTTTCTACACGCTGTAGAAGTGCACTGGTAGACTGGAGGCGACGACGACGGATGTGGTTTTCGGGGCCGCCGTCATCGTCAGGGTTGGTCAGGCCCCGTCGAGAGGACTGCCATGAACGCTGACGCCCACCGGAACCCCGCTCGCCAGGCCGCTGCGAACCCGACCGATGACCGCGCCGCCGACCCGCGGCCCGCCGAGTCCGGACTCAGCCGCGACCTCGGCGTCCTCGTCGGCTTCGACGGATCCGAACTCGCGGCCCTGGCCCTGCGCTACGCCGCGATCGAAGCCCTCCACCGCGGCGTCCCCCTGACCGTCGTCACGGCGTTCACGATGCCGCTGATGATCTACCCGAACATGGCCTCCATACCCTCCGAACCCGAGGACGAGGCCGCACTGCGGGGAGCCGAGAAGCTCCTCGCCGAGGCGTCCGAACTCCTCGCCGATCATCCCGAACCCGTGACTTACGCGGCCGAATCCGGCGACGCCGCCGGCGTCCTCGTCAACCTCAGCTCCAACGCCGAGGTGGTCATCGTCGGCGCCCGAGGGCGCGGCGGGTTCCTCGGTCGCATGCTCGGATCGGTCTCCACGGCCCTGCCCCCGCACGCGCACTGCCCGACGATCGTCGTCCCCCAGCACTCAGCACAGCGCGGCGAGGCCCGCGGACCGGTCGTCGTCGCCGTCGACGGTTCGGAGGCCGCGCGGATCGCGATGTTCACCGCCGCCGAGGTGGCCGCCTCGAGGGAGGCCGGACTCGAGGTCGTCTCCGTCCTGCCCGCCGGCGAGGAGTGGCTCTACTGGTATCCCGAGCTCGAGCTCGGCGCCGACGTCGCCGACCGTCGGCAGAAGCAGCTCGAGACCGCGCTCTCGGCGGAGGCGGATGCGCTCGGCGAGCAGTTCCCGAGTCTGCCGATCTCCACCTCGGTGGTCGTCGGCGATGCGACCGCGATGCTCTCGGAGGCGACGAAGCGGGCGCAGCTGACGGTGATGGGCACGCGTGGTCGCGGAGCGGTCAAGAGCGCGCTGCTCGGCTCGGTCTCCCGCGGGGTCCTCCACCATGCCGAGGGTCCGGTGATGATCGTCCCGAGCTGGCCACAGCCGCACGACACATGACGACCATCGCCGCCTGCCTGATCGCCTGACGCGGTCCCGACAGGCGGCGCGGCGGGTGCTGTACAGTAAGTCTCACGACAGGGGAGCGCCAGCAGGGGCGCTGAGAGTGCAGATCATGCTGCAGACCCTCGAACCTGATGCGGCTAGCACCGCCGAAGGAAGTCGAGACTCTTCTACCCCTCCTTGAGACACGAGGAGGCACAATGCCGAGAACCACCGCGCCCGGAACCGCCGCGAAGTCCGCACCCGCCTACACGCAGGCCCCGCCGACGAAGAAGTGGCGCGTCGTCGACTACGTCGTCACCGCGGTGCTCGGCATCGCGGTCGGCCTGATCTTCTGGGTGCTCGCCGCCAGCTGGAAGGTCATCGAACTCGGCTTCCAGGCCTTCCCGCCCTCGATCGGACTCATCGCCGGACTCTGGGTGCTCGCCGGACCTCTGGCCGGCGCCATCATCCGCAAGCCCGGTGCCGCGCTGCTCTGCGAGGTGCTCGCCGCGATCGTCGAGGGCGTCCTCGGCTCCCACTTCGGCTCGACCGTGCTCCTGTCGGGCTTCATCCAGGGCCTCGGTGCCGAACTCGTCTTCGCCGCCTTCGGCTACCGGAGGTTCACGCTGTGGGTGACGACGCTGTCCGGTCTCGTCGCAGCCGCCTTCATGGCCGTGAGCGAGAACATCCTCTACAACGCCGAATGGCAGCTGACCTACCAGCTCGCCTACGCCGTGTGCGCGATCGTCTCCGGCATCGTCATCTCCGGCATCGGTGCGTGGTACGCCTACCGTGCGATCGCGAAGACCGGGGCGCTGTCCTCGTTCGCCTCCGGCCGCATCCGCTGATGGGTCTGCCGATCCGCGCTCGCGGCTATTCGTGGCGGCACGCCGATCGGGACACGCTCGCCGTCGGCCCCCTCGACCTCGACATCGCCGCAGGTGAGAAGGTTCTCCTCCTCGGCCCGTCAGGGGCGGGGAAGTCGACACTGCTCCACGCGATCGCGGGTGTCCTCCCCGTCGAATCGGGTGAGGCCGGAGGAGAGCTCGTGATCGGTGACGCCCCACCGGATCCTCGCCGAGGTGTGACCGGGCTCGTCCTCCAGGACCCCGATTCGCAGGTGATCTTCTCCCGCGTCGGCGACGACGTCGCCTTCGGAATGGAGAACATCGGGATGAGCGCCGAAGTCATCGACGAGCGCATCCCCGCCTCCCTGGCAGCGCTCGGCCTCGACCTGCCCCTCGACCACCCCACGGCCGCACTCTCCGGGGGCCAGAAGCAGCGCCTCGCACTCGCCGGCATCCACGCGATGGCACCCGAGGTCATCGTCCTCGACGAACCGACGGCGAACATCGACCCCGCCTCGGCGGCCTCGGTCCGGGACGCGGTGCTCACGGTCCAGGCGGCCACCTCGGCGACGATGATCGTCGTCGAGCACCGGGTGAGCCTGTGGTCGGACGACGTCGACACCGTCATCGTCCTCGGCCGCGGTGGGGTCGTCGCGCAGGGATCGCCGTCCGCGGTCTTCGGTGATCCCGCCCTCGCCGAGGTGCTCCGGGCCACCGGGATCTGGGTGCCCGAGTCCGGCTCCCGCACTCCCCCGCGTCAGCCGGGAGCGTTGCGATCCGGCGAGCCGGGAGGGACGGTGCTCACCGCTGAGAGGCTGAGTGCGGCCCGGCCACGGGCGGGGGTGCCTGCGACCACCGACCACTCGCTCGAGATCCGAGCCGGCGAGGCGGTCGGCATCGTCGGACCCAACGGCGCCGGCAAGTCGACGACGGCGCTCACCCTGGCCGGACTCATTCCCGAGTTCGCAGGCGAAGTGCGCGCCCACGGGACACTGGCCGAAGGCGCAAAGCACGAACGGCCCTTCCGCTGGCCGTCGGCCTTCCTCGCACCGAGGATCGGAATGGTCTTCCAGGAGCCCGAACACCAGTTCCTCAAGGCCAGCGTGGCCGACGAGCTCGCCCTCGGCCCCAGGTTGGCCGGATGGAGTGAGAGCGAGGTCGAATCGCGGGTGACCAGCCTGCTCGAGACACTCGGGCTCACCGAGATCGCCGACGCCCACCCGCAGGGACTCTCCGGCGGCGAGATGCGGCGGCTGTCAGTGGCGGCGATGATCGCGCCCAGGCCGCGGGTCCTCATCGTCGACGAGCCGACATTCGGTCAGGATGCGCTGACCTGGGCGGGACTTGTCACGCTCTTCCTCGACGTCCTCGACCACGGCAGCGCGGTCGTCGCCGTCAGCCACGACCACGACTTCCTCGACGCGATCGGGGCCAGGCGTGTGAGCCTCGGAACGAGCGCGCAGCCGCTGCGAGGTGAGCGCGTTGAGTGAGGCCGCGCCCGCCCGAGAGAGGGTCGCGATCGAGGATCCCGGTCAGCTCATCCCCGTCGTCCGGTCGACTGTGCTGGTCCGGTGCAATCCGCTGACGAAGATCGCCGTCGCCCTCATCCTCATGGTCGGGGCGCTGCTGAGCATCGACATCGTCTCGGCCGGGGTCGTCCTCGGCTTCTCCCTGCTCGCTCTGCCGCTGAGCGGGCTCGACCTGTGGGCAGCACTCAAGCGCCTGTGGTTCCTGCCGCTCGGGGCGCTGCTCGCGGCATGGGGCACGGCGATCCTCGCGGAGAAGACCGGGGCGGTCGTCGTCGATCTCGGTCCGATCCTCATGACGACCGGGTCCCTCGAATCCGCCGCGGCGATCTTCGTCCGTGCCCTTGCGCTTGCCGTCCCGCTTGTCGTCCTCGCCTCGACGATCGATCCGAGGGATCTCTCGGATGCGCTCGTCCAACATCTGCGACTGCCGGAGACCGTCGTCGTCTCGGTGCTCGCGGCCTCGCGTCTGCTCGGCCTCCTCGTCACCGAATGGCAGACCCTGGCGATGGCGCGTCGCGCCAGGGGGCTCGCCGGCGGGTCCGTGCTGCGGCGCACCGGAAGCCTCTTCGCCGGGATCTTCGTCCTCCTCGTCCAGTCGATCAGGCGGGGGACGAGGCTGGCGATGGCGATGGAGGGTCGCGCCTTCGGGCGACGGGGACGCACGTGGCGGCGACGCTCACGATTCGGGATCGCCGACGCGGTCGTCGTGCTCACCGCGCTGGCCGTCACCGTGGCGGCGATCGCCTCGGCGCACCTGCTGGGGACATGGAACCCGATCATCCCCGGCTGAGGCGGGCTCACACCTGACCGATGAGGTCCTTGAGGTGGGAGCGCCAGTCTTCGAGCGCCTCGGCGCTGGGCAGCTTCGAGGCGGTGAGGGCGAGGAGGGTGCGGTCGTCGTCCTTGGGTTCGGCGGCGGCTTCGACCTTTGTGCCGTCGACGAGGTTCGCTCGCCAGTAGGAGCGCTTGGGTGTGGTTGAGACCCGCGGTTCACCGTCGAGCGCGACCCCGCCGAGTTCGCCGTCGACGAGGGCGGCGACGCGGTCGATGACGTCGCCGCGCTCGCCGGTCACAGTCCGGGAGACGGCGACGTCGAAGGTGCCGTCGGCGCGCTGGCCGGGGACGCGGCGCCCGATCTCCTGCTCATAGGCGACGACGGCCCCTTGCACCCACCATCCGTGGTTGTCGACGACGCCGTCGAACTGCGGGTAGAGGGCGTCGGCGAGTTCCTTGTGGCTCGCGTCCTTCCCGCCGGCTTTCTCGAGGCGCTGCCGGGTCGTGGACCAGGGCTCGCCGAGGGCCCGTTCGATGGACTCGATGTTCTGCGCTTTCGTCGCCATGGTCTGAGTCTATGACGCGTGCGCGGTCGCGGCATCGCTGCGGCTCTGCCTGCTCGACGTAGACTGCCGCCATGGCGGGCGAGGCTGAGTACACCGAAGACGAGAAGTGGCTGGTCGTTCGCGGTCGGCGATGGCGGCGGACCGATCCCGCCCTGCCCGATCGTGTCGTCGAGGACCTCAAGAGCCACCTCGGTCGGGCGCGCAACGCGGTGAAGGCGGCGAGGAAGGCCGAGGATTCAGCGGCACTGCGGCGAGCCCGGGATCGCGTCGACCTCGCGAAGAGAGGGCTGGGCGAGCGCGGGGAGAAATGGTGGGAGCTCCCCGTCGATGAACGGCTGACCCGAGCCGAGGAGGCTCTGAGCGAGCTCAGTCGATGACGACGAGCTCAGTCGATGACGAGTTCGCCCATCTCGTCCCAGCCCTCGCCGTCGATCTTGCGGGAGATGATCTTCGGTGTCGAGGCGAGCAGCGGACGCATGGATTCGAGGCCGGCGGCGAAGTGGTCGCTGTTGACGTGCGGCTCGGCGCCCTCGTCGGTGAATGCCTCGACGAGCACGAACTCGTTGGGCTTGTCCAGGCTGCGCGACCATTCGAACCAGAGGTTGCCCGGTTCGGAGCGGGTGCCTTCGGTGAAGTCCTTGACGACGGCGGGGAAGGATTCCGCGTTCTCAGGCTTGACGTCGAATTTCGCGACGATGAAGATCATTGTGCTTCCTTGTCTCTCGGCAGCTGGACTCTGCGGGCAACGGGCCCTGCCACCACCCAATCATGAACAGCCCGCTTTGACGAGTCCGCGCCCGTGCTGCCTCAGGGCGGGCCGCGCCTGACTGCGAACGCTCACCCCCGGAACCCCCCCAGGCACCCGTCCACGAGGAGGATCCAGTGCGATCCGGGCCCGATTTTCGGATCGGATCCTCCTCGTGGGGGCGATCAGTCGGCAGTCGCCCGACGCAGAAGAGCGACGAGCGCATCCCGCTCCTCGCCGCTGAGCGCATCGACCGGTGCCTCAACGGCCAGCGCGTCGAGCACGTTCGCACGACAGTGGAGTCCAGCCTCGGTGAGCGAGACGAGTTTGGCGCGTCGGTCCTGCGGATGCGGACGACGTTCGACGAGCCCCTGATCCTCCATCCGGTCGACGACGTAACCGGCGTTCGACGTCTCGCAGCTCATGTGCTCGGCGAGCTCGGTCAGGCGCATCGGCTCGCCCAGCTCGCGCAGCGCGATGGCCTGTGAGGCTGTGATGCCGAGACGGTCGGCGACACGACGGATATGAGAGTCCAGACGCTGGTTGAGGCGGGCGACGAGGCCGCAGAGTTCGACGTCGCTCCCGAGTCCGGACAGGGATTCAGCCATGTGCCGAGAATACCAGAATTTATCCGAACTCATATAGTCAAAGTTCGGAATCTATGTTTAGACTTCGTATTATCCGAACTCGGACCATATGGAGGTCTACGATGCCCACGACACACGCTCCCGATCGCCTGCGCAGCCCCGCCGCACTCCTTGCCGCACTCGGTCTCGCGCAACTGCTCATCGGCCTCGACTACAACATCGTCTTCGTCGCCCTCCCCGAAATCGCCTCACTCGGCTTCTCCCCGCAGACTCTGCAATGGGTCGTCAGCGCCTACGCCATCGCCTTCGGCGGCTTCCTTCTCCTCTGCGGCAGACTGACCGACACCCTCGGGCGTCGCCGGATGTTCCTCGCAGGCCTGGGACTCTTCATGTTCGGCTCGCTGCTCGGCACTTTCGCGGTCGCCGAATGGATGCTCATCCTCGGGCGCGGATTCCAGGGTCTCGGCGGTGCCGCACTGGCACCCGCGACTCTCGCGCTCCTCAGCGTCGGGTTCCCGGAAGGAGCTGAGCGCAACCGCGCCCTGGGCATCTGGGGAGCCGCAGGATCCGCGGGAATGGTCCTCGGATCCATCCTCGGCGGAGTCCTCACAGACGCCTGGGGGTGGCGCGCCGTCTTCGCCGTGAATATCCCGATCGTCGCCGCAATCGCAGTACTCGCCGTGATCGCGGTCCCGGCGGACAGACTTCGTCCATCCCTGCGCCGACTCGACGTTCCCGGTGCCGCGCTCACCACCGCCTCGGCGATTCTCATCGTCATGGGGCTGACCTTCGCCGCGGAGAAGGGATGGACGGCGGCACCGACTCTGCTCAGCCTCGGTGTGGGTCTGCTCAGCGCCCTCACCCTCGTCATCATCGAACGACGCACGAGACACCCGCTGCTCGACTTGGCCGGGTTCCGCAGCCGACACCTGGCCACGGGCGTCGCATCGACGTTCCTGTTCATGGCCGGCTTCGGCGCTTCGGCATATTTCCTCACGCTCTACTTCCAGGAGACGCGGGGCCTCAGCCCCCTCGCCACCGGGCTCGCCTTCGTCATCCCCTGCCTCGGGGTGCTGGCGGGAACTATGCTCGGGGGTCGCCTGGCGACGAGGGCGGGGCTGCGCACGACGATGGCCACAGGACAGGTGATCGGTCTCCTCGGCGTCGGGGCGATCGCTGTCGTCGTCGGTGCCCACACCGTCTGGATCGTCGTGTTCGCCCTCGTGCTCCTCTTCAGCCTCGGGCAGGGCATCGTCTTCACGACGATGTTCGCGACCGCGACCACCGGCGTCGACGAGTCAGCGCAGGGCTACGTGGGCGGTCTCGCAACCGCCGGTCAGCAGATCGGCGGGGCGATCGGCCTCGCCGTGCTCATCACGTTGACCACGGCGATGTCGGGTCCGAGCCTGAGTATCGGAATGACCGGGATCGCCGCGATCATCGGTCTCGGTCTGCTCGTCGCACTCCTCGTCCCCGCGAAGCAGCCCACAGGGCAGTCAGGTCGGCGGCACGACCGCTCGCCCGCGAACTCGTAGGCGCTTCCCCGCGGTCGAGCGACGCCTCTGCGAGGTGGATCCAGTGCGAATCCGGGCCCGATTTCGAATCGGATGCTCCTCGCTGAGGCCCGCGGCCTTCTGCCAGACCGGCTCTGTTGATCAGACCCGTTCGGCGATGAGGACGAGGAAGCCGCTGTCGGGCTCGAAGGGGTGGATCTCCCACGTCGAGAGCTTGAGGCTGACGATCATTCCGCTCGCCTCGACATCGTCGATGAAGTCGTCGAAGTCATACCCGCGTCCGGCCCCGAAACCGGCGACGAAGCGGCCGCCGTGCTTGAGGGTCGACCGGATGTTGGCAAGCGTCTGTCGCCGGGAGGCCGGATCGAGGAAGGCGAGCACGTTGCCGGCGCAGACGGTGACGTCGATGTCAGTGATGCCCGCCGCCGCGAAGTCGAAATCGGCGATGTCGCCGGTGTGCCATTCGCCGGAGGGGAAGTCCTCCTCGGCTACGGAGATGAGGAATTCGTCGAGGTCGACCCCGTAGACCGTGTGACCGGCACCGATGAGCAGTCCGCCGACTCGGCCGGTGCCGCAGCCGGCATCGAGGATCCGTCCCCCGCGCGGTGCCATGGCGTCGACGAATCGCGCCTCTCCCCCGATGTCGTGCCCGGCGTCGACGAGCTTGCGCCAGCGCTGGGCGTAGTTCGCGGAATGGTCGGGGTTGTTCGCGCGGATCCGGTTCCACTGGTGGTCGAAGCTCATGGCCTCAGTGTATTCCCCGGGCGCCTCCCAGCAGCGCCGGAACCGCTCATGCGAGGACCTCGGCGACCACCTCGGCGACGGAGGCGACGGGGGCGGGAGGTTCGGGCGACGTGAGGACGATGATGTTCCGTCCTCCGGCGCCGTCCACGGGATGGAGGTCGATGTCGTGCCCGACGAGGGCCATCATGATCGGCGTCGCCAGGGTGAGTCCGAGCCCGGTGCCGGCGAGGGCGAGCGCGACTGCGGTGTCGGTGACGATGTGCGTCTCCTTCGCGTTGATCCCCATCGCCGAGGTGGCCAACCGCATCGCCCGCCCGAAGAGGTCCGTGGCCGGAGGCAGGATCCAATCCGCCTCGGCGAGGTCATCGGGGCCGGGCAGCGGCACACCTCGCGGGGTGACGACCCCGAAGGGTTCGGTCGCCACCGTCGTCCACCTCAGTCCGCGCATCGGCGGCAGCGGCACGGCCGGGTAGTCGATGCCGATGCCGAGGTCGATCGCGCCTTCGATGACGGCCGCCGACATCGTCTCGACGTTGACCTCGCGGGCGCGGACTTCGATGTTCGGATGCCGGCGAGCGAGGATGGCGACGATCGCCGGCAGCGCGACGACCGACGTCGACCCGAAGACGCCGAGGGTGACGATCGCCTCCGAGCCGAAGTCACGGCCGAGCATCGCCGTCTCCGCCTGCTGGTGGGCGGCGAGGATGTGGCGGGCGCGCGGCAGCAGGGTGCGACCGGCCTCGGTGAGGGTGAGACCCCGACCGCGACGGAGGACGAGGTCGGCACCGACGGTGCGCCGCAGTGCGCTCATGTGCTGGGAGACCGCGCCGACACTGTAGCCGAGCTGGTCGGCGGCTCGCGTCATCGACCCGAGCTCGGCGACGGTGACGAAGGTCTGCAGCTGCCCGAGCGTCCATGCCATGGGCTCACCCTATGTGTTTTAAGGAATCGTGAAAAGCGTGTTCACGAACTCTGCCTTGTCCTTAACTGTGAGGGACAGCACAATGGTGTGCAAGCCGACGAAGGCGTCGGCCGTACACAGAGCGAGGTGGAACGTGCAGGCTGATGTTGTCGTCATCGGCGGCGGGGTGATGGGCGCCTCGATCGCTGCGAACCTGGCCGAACGCGGCGCCGGGACCATCGTCCTCGTCGAACGCGACGTCCCGGGATGCGGGTCGACGTCGAAAGCGGCAGGCGGAGTACGCTGCCAGTTCTCCGACGAGGTCAACATCGCCCTGTCCGTGCGCAGCCTCGAGATCCTCCGCACCTTCGAGGCGGACTACGGCGTCGACATCGACCTCGTGTCCAACGGCTACCTCTTCCTCCTCGACTCTCCTGAGTCGGTCGCGGCGTTCGAGGCCAACGTCGCCCTCCAGCAGCGCATGGGCCTCGACTCCCGGATGCTCACCGTCGCCGAGGTCGCCGAGCTCGCTCCCTTCGTCGACACCACGGGTCTCCTCGCTGGGGCATTCAACCGCGGCGATGGGCACTGCACGCCGGAGGCCGTCGTCGCCGGCTACATCTCGGCCGCCCGGGCGCGCGGAGTCACGGTGCGCAAGTCATGCGAGGTCACGGGTTTCGCCACGAGGGGCGCCGAAGGGAAGCGGACGATCACCGCGGTGGAGACCTCGCTGGGTCCCATCACCTGTTCGCAGGTCGTGTGCGCGGCCGGGGCATGGTCGGGCCTCATCGGGGAGATGGCCGGCGTCGACCTTCCCGTGACCCCGCTGCGCCGCGAGATCATGGTGTCCGAACCGGTCGACTTCGACACATCGACGATGCCGTTCACCATCGACTTCGCCACGAGCTACTACGTCCACCCCGAAGGTCCCGGCCTCCTCTTCGGCTGCCCCGATATCGAGGACCGGTGGGGCTTCGACGAACGCCGCGACCCCGAGTGGCTGTTCCGACTCTCCGAACTCATCGAGCAGCGGACCCCGGACCTCGCCGACGTCGAAGTCAAACGCGGGTGGGCGGGTCTCTACGAGATGACCCCCGACCACAACGCACTCATCGGCCAGGCGCCCGAGCTCGACGGATTCACCTACGCGTGCGGGTTCTCCGGACACGGGTTCCTCATGGGTCCCGCGGTCGGTGAGGTCGTCGCCGACATGATGACCGGACGCACACCGTTCGTCGACGTCTCACCCCTGAGCAAGGACCGTTTCGCCGCCACCGGCCTGCGCAAGGAGCTCAACATCGTATGACTGCTGACCATGCCCCTCCCTCCTGGTCGGCCCGCACCGACCCGATCGATGCCCGCACCCTAACCGACGCCACTGACACAACCCACCGGAGCAGATCTCCGCTGACGAAAGGACCACGATGACCACCGCACCCACGGCCACGACCGCCCTGCCCTCCGATGACACGATCACCGGTCTCCTCGATGAGGGCTTAAGGGCCTGCGGTGTCGACGCCGCGGTCCTGTCACCCGATGCCGGCGCCGGGGCGAGGCTCACGGCCCGCTCCCCCATCACCGGCCAGGTCCTCGGGACCCTCGTCGCGGACACCCCGGAGACCGCCTCGGCGAAGATCGGACAGGCTCTCACGGCCTTCGAGACTTGGCGCGACGTCCCGGCACCGGTGCGCGGTCAGCTGGTGGCCCGGTGGGGTGAGCTGCTTGCCGAGCACAAGGAGGAGCTTGCCAAGATCGTCACCGTCGAGGCCGGCAAGACCCCATCCGAGGCCGCCGGCGAAGTGCAGGAGATGATCGACATCTGCGAGTTCGCCCTCGGTCAGTCCCGCCAGCTGTGGGGCAAGACGATGCCGAGCGAGCGCCCCGGCCACAGGCTCATGGAGACGTGGCATCCTCTCGGCGTCGTCGGGGTCATCTCCGCCTTCAACTTCCCCGTCGCCGTGTATTCGTGGAACACCGCACTCGCGCTCGTGGCCGGGGATGCCGTCGTGTGGAAGCCCTCGGAGAACGCCGTCCTCGCCGCCCTCGGTGCCCAATCCCTGCTCGCCCGAGCCGCCGCCGAGGTGGGGGCACCGGAAGGGCTCGTGCCCGTGCTCATCGGGGGCCGGGACATCGGTGATGCGATGGTCCGCGACGACCGCGTCGCCCTCGTCTCGGCGACGGGGTCGGTGCGGATGGGACGCGAGGTCGGGCCCGTCGTCGCCGAGCGCTTCGGGCGGGTGCTGCTCGAACTCGGCGGCAACAATGCCGCGATCGTCGCCCCGAGCGCCGACATCGACCTCGCCCTCCGTGGTGTCGTCTTCGCCGCCGCCGGGACGGCTGGTCAGCGGTGCACGACTCTGCGAAGGCTCATCGTCCATGAATCGATCGCCGAGGCCTTCGTCGAGAAGATCGTCGCCGCCTACCGGACGTTGAGCATCGGCTCCCCCACCGAGGACGGCGTCCTCGTCGGCCCGCTCATCAACGAAGCAGCGTACGAGGCGATGCAGAAGACGCTGCGCCAGGCGGAGGACGAAGGCGGGGAGATCCTCGTCGGCGGCGGCCGGGTGCTCGCCGACGAGCGACCCGACGCCCACTACGTCGAACCCGCCGTCGTGCAGATGCCCGCACAGACCCCGGTGATGGAGTCAGAGACGTTCGCCCCGATCCTCTACGTCGTCACGTACACCGACCTCGACGAGGCGATCACGCTCCACAACGGTGTGCCGCAGGGTCTGTCCTCGGCGATCTTCACCTCAGACCTCGCCGAGGCGGAGACCTTCCTCTCCCGGTCCGACTGCGGTATCGCCAACGTCAACATCGGCACCTCGGGTGCTGAGATCGGCGGCGCCTTCGGCGGGGAGAAGGAGACCGGCGGAGGACGGGAGTCCGGGTCGGATTCGTGGAAGGCCTACATGCGCCAGGCCACGAACACGATCAACTACTCCGGTGAGCTGCCTCTGGCGCAGGGCGTCGAGTTCCTCTGAGCCAGCGTTGGCGCCCGTGGCCTCAGCCGCGGAGCGCGTCGGAGAGTTCGTCGGCGCGCTTCGGTGAGTAGCCGCCGCTGGGCTGCTCACCGCGGAGGATCTCACCGTGCCCGGCCTCCGGTTCGCCGAGGACGCGGTCGGGGTCGACGAGCCTGACGTCGAAACCGCGCTGGTCGAGCTGCCGCATTCCCTCAAGGACGATTCTGCGGGCGATGTCGTTGACCCGGTGCACACGCGTGACGTCGACGACCAGCGGCCCGCGCCCGGTGCTTTCAGCGAGGAAGGAGCGGAGCACTCGTTCGGATTCGACGAAGCGCAGATCGCCGAAGATCTCGTGGACGGGGATGTCGTCGACGATGCTGCGGCGGACGACGGAGGAGGCCACCTCGGCGACGTCCATGAGATGCAGGCCCATGTCGTGGTTGAAGCGTTCGAAGATCCGGACTCCGCGGGTGCTGTTGCCGTGCTCATCGAGCCGCGGGGAGAAGACCGCGATGCCGAGTTGACCGGGGAGGACGCCGATGAGACCGCCGGCAACGCCGCTCTTGGCAGGGATGCCGACGCCGGTGAGCCAGTCACCGGCGGAGTCGTACATTCCGCACGTCGTCATGACGCTGAGCACCTGACGGTTGACCTCGGGATCGATGACCTGTTCCCCTTCGGGGGTGCGGCCTCCTGCGCCGAGGACAGCGGCCATGCGTGCAAGGTCGCCCACCGTCACCGAGGCGGAGCACTGGCGAGTGTACCCACGCACGACCTCGGTGGGGTCGCCTTCCAGGACACCGACCGAGTTGAGCATGTAGGCGATCGCGAGGTTGCGGTCGGCATTGGCCGACTCGGACTCGAACACGTCCTCGTCGACAGTGATCTCCCGACCGGCGAGTCGCGACATGAAGTCGAGGACTCGGTCCACGCGCTCTTCGGCACTGTCTCCGGCGATGAGCGCGTGGGAGGCGATGGCTCCGGCGTTGATCATCGGGTTGCGCGGGCGGCCTGAGACAGGGTCGAGGGAGATCTCGTTGAAGGCATCGCCGGAGGGCTCGACATCGATGTGGGCGAGCACATCATCGAGGCCGTTGTCCCCAATGGCCAGGGCGTACGCGAACGGCTTCGAGATCGACTGGATCGAGAAGCGGTCCTCGTCGTCGCCCGCCGAATAGAGTTCGCCGTCGGGGGTCGCAAAAGCGATCGCGAGCCGATCAGGATCAGCGTGCTTGAGTTCGGGAATGTAATCGGCGACAGCTCCGCCGTCCTCGTGGCAGGATTCGAGCAGCAGTCCCATGTACTGCTCCATCGGGGTGGTCGTGGATCCCACTTCTCTAACCCACCGCCACGAATTCGAGCTGGACGTTGTCGGGGTCCCTGAAGACGACAGTCGAATAGGAGAACGGTTCGGTGAGGTCGCGGATACCGGTGTGCGCAATTCCCAGCTCATCGAGCCACTCGACCCAGTTCTCCAGGGTCGCACGGTCCTCGACCTGCAGCGAAACATGATCGAGACCGGTGCGCGACTCTTCGAAAGTCTCACCCTCATTCGCAGTGTTGGTGTGGAGTCCGATGATCATGCCCGATGCGGGGTCGGCGAGGAGGACGCCGTAGCCGGTCGATTCGCGGTCGTAATGGGGAAACGTTCCCGGCTGGCGCTCCCAACCGAGTACGCGCTGATACCATTCAAGACTTCTGTCGAGGTCAGTGACAGTCAACGAGAGGTGATGGAGGCCGGTGACGGGTGGGGTGCTCTGATCGTCCATAGCGGGTGCCTTCTTTCAGGATTCGTGGGGGTCTGCAGCGGACCGGCGTTCGGAGAGGTATTCGACTGCGAGCCGACCAAGGGCATTTGCCGCCTGAGGGCTGTCTCCGGAGACGAAGTTGCGATCGCGGTGTACGAGACCGGAGACGTCATGGTTGATCACCGTAATGCCCTGTGCTTGCAGTGCTTCGCCGACGTACCAGGTCATCTCTCCCGGCAGATAGCCACTGGTGATGCTCGGTTCGGAATCGACTTCGTCGGGATAGGCTGCGGTCTCAAACCCCGCGAAGGGATTCTCCTGTCCGCCGAGACCCCCTGCCGCCAGAGCCGCGGGTCCATGACAGATAGCAATAAGGGTGCGGTCGCGATCCTGGATCCAGCGCAGTACGCGAGCGACTTCCGGGCTCTGCGGCAGACCGATCATCGCACCGTGTCCACCGGGGAAGTAGATCGCTGTGTACTCGTCGAGGTCACGATCGCTGATCTCGGAGAGCGTCAGCGGGTTCGCGAACTTGGACTCGAAGCGTTCGTAGATGCCCTCGACTGCTTCATCCTCGGACGGAAAGGCCCAGTGCTCGAATTTGACCATGCGGCCGGAGAGCGTAGCGACGTCGATGTCGTATCCCGCTGCCTCGAGATGGAGGAGCGGCACGAGTGTCTCGATCGGATGGTTGCCGGTCGAGAACCACATGTCTCCCTTGATCGGCAGGTACCGCTCGTCAGTGCCCACCATGAGGATCCGTCCGACCGATGGATTGTCCGGAGGTGAACTCGGACCATCGTAGTCAGTGACTTGCGGAGCATGGGCCAAGGATGTCGTCGAAGGAAAGTACGCTCGGCGTTCGGCGGGGTCCGGATTGTCTCGTGACGCCATCTCAAAGCTCCAATGCGTAAGGTCCGTTGCCCATCCACCTTAGGCACACCCGCATCCGGATGAAAAGGGCTCTTGCCGAATATCTGCACCGCTTCAAGGTGCGAACCGAATGGACGATGACAGGGGATCCTCGCGCAAATGTCTGGGCCCACCGGAGACCATGCCGATGGTTTCCGAGAATCCTTTCATCACCGGAACCCGACGCCAGGACGTCGCATGATCTGCGGTTGTCGTCTGGCTGGTCCTGACAGGCTGCACCGCGATCAGCATCCTCAGCTTGCGAACCGCTCTTCGCCCCCGGCGGGTTCGGACACGTGGTCGCTGACTTGCCTCAGCTGCTCATCGAGGCTGAGTCCTCGCCACGTCTCCGGCGGGAGTGGAAGCGCTTCCAATGGTCATAGAGAGTTGCGGCCAGGCCGCCCAGGGAAACGAGCGGGAAGACGATGAGCCACAGCGGCCACCACTGCTCTCCGTTGCGCAGCGCTTCCTCTCCGTTGAGCAGCGAGAGCGCCAACGACGTTCCGAGGGAGAAGGCGACGATGAGATTCCTCATGGTCGCGAACTTATCGGTGTCCACGTCTCGACTCAACCACCTTCGTTGACGCGATGATGCCACCGGCAACCCGCCGCGCCCGCATCTGCCCCGGAGAACTAGAATTGCCGGTGAGCACAGACGACAAGGAGCACACCCGTGATTGAGCTGAAGACACCCGCCGAGATCGACAAGATGGCGGTGACCGGTCGCTTCGTGGCGAAGACGCTGACCGAACTGTCTGAGACAGCCGAACCGGGCATGAATCTCATGCACCTGGAGAAGCGGGCGCGCAGACTCATCGAGGAGGCCGGCGCGAAGTCGTGCTATTGGGACTATGCCCCGTCCTTCGGCTCGGGCCCGTTCCGCAACGTCATCTGCCTCTCCGTCAACGACGGCGTCCTCCACGGCAAGCCGCACGACTACGTCATGCAGAACGGTGACCTCCTCACCCTCGACTTCGCCGTCTCCATCGACGGCTGGGTCGCCGACGCCGCCCGCTCGGTCGTCGTCGGCGAGGGCAGTGACGAGGACCAGCGCCTCATCGACTCGACTTGGGCCGGGCTGGAAGCCGGCATCGGCGCCGCCCAGCCGGGGGGCCGCCTCGGCGACATCTCGCAGGCGATCGGGGACGTCGCCGACGAACAGCGGATCCCGGTCAACCTCGACTTCGGCGGGCACGGGCTCGGGCACACGATGCACGAGGACCCCCACGTCGCCAACCGCGGCAAGGGCGGCCGGGGCATGGTGCTCAAGCCGGGCCTGACGCTGGCGATCGAACCGTGGTGGTCGTTCACCTCGAAGAAGCTCAAGGTCGACGAGGACGGCTGGACGCTGCGACTGGCCGACGGCTCGAACGGCGCGCATTCGGAGAACACCATCGCCATCACCGAGGACGGCCCGAGAGTGCTCACGACGCTCGACTGAGCGTCCGTGTCCGTGCCGCATGCCAGACTGATCCCATGTCCTACACCTGCACCGAATGCGGCTACTCGACCGTCAAATGGCTCGGCCGCTGCCCCGAATGCCAAGCCTGGGGAACGCTCGAGGAGAAGGGCCAGACCGCCTCGACGGTGAAGACGAAGGTGAAGAAGTCGAGCGGCGCGAAGTCGATCACGAAGGTCGACTCGACGCTCGCGGTGGCACGCAGGACCTACGTCGATGAGTTCGACCGCGTGCTCGGCGGCGGGATCGTCCCCGGCGGGGTCATCCTGCTCTCCGGTGAGCCGGGGGTCGGCAAGTCGACGCTGCTGCTCGACGTCGCAGCCCGGGCCGCGAAGTTCGAATCGACCGTCCTCTACGTCACCGGCGAGGAGTCGGCCGGACAGGTGCGCCTGCGGGCGAACCGGATCAACGCCCTCGAGGAGAACCTCCTGCTCGCCGCGGAGACGGACCTGGGAACCGTGCTCGGCATGATCGAAGCCGAAGACCCCGACCTGCTCATCGTCGACTCGATCCAGACCCTGGCCTCCTCCGAGGTCGACGGCGTTCCCGGCGGTGTCACGCAGGTGCGCGAAGTCGCCGCCGCCCTCATTCGCGAAGCCAAGGCCAGGTCGCTCTCCACGGTGCTCGTCGGACACATCACGAAGGACGGCACGATCGCCGGACCCCGTCTGCTCGAGCACTTGGTCGATGTCGTCTGCACGTTCGAAGGCGAGAAGCACTCCCGACTGCGCATGCTCCGGGCGGTGAAGAACCGCTTCGGACCCACCGACGAAGTCGGGTGCTTCGACATGGAGGAGAACGGGATCAGGAGCCTCGAGGACCCCTCCGGCCTCTTCCTCTCCCGCAGCACCGGCTCGAATCCCGCCGGAACGTGCCTGACCGTCACCCAGGAGGGCAAGCGTCCACTCCTCGTCGAGGTCCAATCCCTCGTCACCGAATCAGTCGCCGGGCAGGCGCGTCGATCCGTCTCCGGCGTCGACTCCTCCCGAGTGGCGATGATGCTCGCCGTGCTCAGCCAGAACATCTCGACGACGAGCTTCGCGAAGTCTGACGTCTTCACCGCCACGGTCGGCGGAGCCAGACTCGCCGAACCCGCCAGTGACCTGGCGATCTGCCTGTCCCTGGCATCGGCGGCGAAGGACAGCGCCCTGTATGCGAAGTTCGTCGCGATCGGTGAGATCAGCCTCTCCGGTGAGATCCGCAACGTGCCCAACATCGGCCAGCGGCTCAGCGAGGCGGCGAGACTGGGCATGAACCGCGCAATAGTCGCCCGCGGCGCCCTGCGCGGGGTAACCGTCCCCGACGGCATGGTCGTCAAAGAGTGCGAGCATATCGCCGAGGCGGTCGCCACCGTCGTCAAGGACAAGTCAGAGGACCCCGCGGACAGCAAGTGAGCTTGCCTCCGTCTCGAAGAAAGTCCGGGACAACGGAGAGAAAACAGGGCATGCTTGGAAGATGACGACCACAGTGTTTCCCACGCTGAGGACCACCGACATGGAGGCCACGACCACCCTGCTCGTCACCCTCGGCTTCACCGAGCGACTCACGGTTCGCGACGACGAGGACCCGAGTCTCATCCTCCACGCCGAATACGCACTCGGCGACACCGGAGGCATCATGGTCGGTTCGGTGCGCCACGACGGTTCGGCCCTCGACAGCGTCGGTGGAGCCTCCATCTACGTCGTCGTCGCGACCGAGAGGGAGGTCGACCGGCTCTACCGGGAGATCATGGAACTCGGCCATGCGATCGTCAGACCGGTGGCCACACAACCGCACGGCGGCAGGGAGTTCGACTTCCGTGACCACGACGGCAATTCGTGGGGCGTGGGGTCCTACCGCGGGGCTTGAGGCCCGTCCTGGACTAGAATCCTCAGACCCGTCCGGAAGCAGAACCCTCAGGCCCGTCAGGGCGAAGAATCCTCCGAGCCCGCAGTCTCTTTCGGAGAGGCGTCCTCGGACTTCTTCTTCTCCTCGTCCTTCGCCTTCTTCTCCTCGGCTTCCTTCTTCTCCTTGGCCTTGGTCGCCTCATCCTTCTCGAGCTCGAACTGCGCAGGAGCGCTCTCCTTGTCGCCGAGCTTGACGACGAGGGCGTACTTCCCCGGGGCGAAGCCCTTGTCCGTCTTGTTGCAGTTCTTGTCGACGCGGACCCGATTCCATTCGAACTGCGCAGTCTTCTGCGACTGCGGCGCGAACTCCGTCGGCGCCTCGGCGTTCTCGTCATCGTCGGCGGCGCAGTACTTCGACGACCAGACGACGTCGGAATCCTGCATGACGACGAATTCCTGCTGCTTCGTCCCCACCTCGATGAGGCAGGTGGCCGTGTGGTTGTTCGCCACCGTCATCTCGAACTTCGGCTTCGCGTTCTCGTCGTAGCTCTTCTTGTCGACCTTCGCGCTCACAGCGACGGCCTTCTCCGGGCACGCACCGCTGGCTGCCTTCTCGTCCGGCACGGGAGCCTGTGGGGTGGGTGAAACGGTGGTCGGGGCCGGCTCGGCCGTCCGCTCTCCCCCACCGCCGGTCAGAACCTTCGTGATCCCGACGACGCCCAGGACGAGGAGACCGATGACGACGAGGCTGAGCACACCGAGCGTGATCCGACGCCGACGGTAGACGTGCGCAGGCAGCTTCCCGCTAGACTGGCGGGGCTGCTTCGGCTGCGAACCACGATCGGAAGGAGTCATCGCAATGAGCCTAGGCAATTGCGAATGAGCATCCAAATGACACACCGCACCACGTCCCAAACTGGGATCACCCCCACAGATGCGGCCTTCCCGGACGTGCCCGAGGCTGACATCGCCGAGGTTCGGGCGACGATCATCGACTGGTTCGCCACCGCCGAAAGACCCCTTCCCTGGCGAGATCCTGAGACCACCGCCTGGGCGGTCCTCGTCAGCGAGATCATGTCCCAGCAGACTCCTGTCGCCCGCGTCGAACCCCGGTGGCGGGCGTGGATGGCGAAGTGGCCGACCCCGGCTGATCTCGCTGCCGCCCCCACCGCCGAGGTGCTCCACAGTTGGGATCGTCTCGGCTACCCCCGCAGGGCGCTGAGGCTGCAGGAGGCCGCCCGAGTCATCGCCGAGGAGCGGGACAACCGAGTCCCTGAGACCGCCGCCGAGCTCGAGGCCCTGCCCGGCATCGGGTCCTACACCGCGGCCGCGGTCGCCTCCTTCGCCCACGGCCAGCGCACGACCGTGCTCGATACCAATGTGCGCAGGGTCCTCATCCGGGTCTTCGCCGGCCGAGACCGGCCCACCACCTCACCGAGCAGGCGGGAGACTCAATGGGCCGAACAGTTCGTGCCTGCCGTCGACCATGTGCGGTGGAACGCCGGGGTGATGGAGTTCGGGGCCCTCGTGTGCACCGCCCGCAGTCCGAAGTGCGACGACTGCCCCCTCGCCGAGGTGTGCGCCTGGAATCGCTCAGGACGCCCCACTTCGGCGACGAAGCCGAGGACCCAGAAATGGGCCGGGACGGACCGACAGCTGCGCGGGGCGATCATGGACGTCCTCAAGGCCCGACACGAAGAGACCCTCGACGAGGCGGCGGACGATCGACACGACGGCGTCCCCTTCGACCTCCTCACCGCCCCCACGGCGGCCCTCGATGAGGACATGGTCGAATCCCTCGGAACGGCCACCTCGGCGAAGCTGAGGAGGATGCGCGACCTCAGCGCCGACGCAGAGCGGATCGCGCGGCTGGCAGCCGATCTCGTCTCGGACGGCCTGGCCGCACGACACGGGGATCGTCTCAGCCTGCCGCGGTGACGGACCGGCCGCCGGCCACGGTGCGGACACGGGACACGGACATCGGAGTCCTCGACTCCTCCGGACCCTCACAATTCCCTCAACGCACCTTGCCTCGTGCGCGGATCCTGTTGTTAGATGAGACCATGGACGCGCGCTTCATCACCGTCGACGACAATTCGTTCCACTGCCTGGTCAGCGAGCCTGCTGACGACAGCGCTGAAGCAGTGATTCTGCTCCACGGCTGGCCGCAGACCGCAGGTTGCTGGCGCGATGTCATTCCCAGACTGCACGGACCGGACGCGGATGCCCGGTACCGTGTCGTCGCACCCGACCTGCGCGGCTATGGGCTCAGCGACAAACCGGCGGACGGCTACGACAAGCGGAGCATGGCCTGGGACATCCTCGGCATCATGGACTCCCTCGGCATCGACCGCGCCCATTTCGTCGGCCATGACCGCGGCGGTCGAGTCGCCCATCGACTCGCCCTCGACTCGCCCGAGCGGGTCGCCACGCTCACCGTCCTCGACATCGCCCCCACCCATGCGATGTTCACCAACGGCCGGATGCGGACGGCTGAAGGCTACTTCCACTGGCTCCTCCACATGCAGAAGGACCTCCCGGAGGCGCTCACCGCAGGCAGGACCGCTGAGTACCTGCGCTACTTCTTCGAACGCTGGACGGTCCGCCGAGACCGGCTCGATCCGCACATCGACGACTACGTCCGCGCCTTCGAGCAGCCCGGGGCCATGCGGGCGGCCTTCGATGACTACCGCGCCACCCACGAGGATGTCGCCGTCGACGAAGAGGACTTCCGCGCGCAGCGGAAGCTGACGATGCCGGTGCTCGCACTGTGGGGTGCCGGCGGTCTGGCCGCGAACACGGACATCGCCACCGTGTGGGAGTCCTACACGGAGCAGGTCGACGGACGCGCCATCCCCGACTGCGGCCACTTCATCCCCGAGGAGGCACCGGAGACCCTGGTCTCCGAGCTCCGGGAGTTCTGGTCGCAGTCCCGCTGAGCCGCGACCCGGGATCGGCAGCTGCCTAGAGGTACTTGATCATCCGGGTGTTGCCCAGTGTGTTCGGCTTGACCCTGGCGAGGTCGAGGAACTCGGCGACGCCCTCGTCGGCGGAATGGAGGAGTTCGACGTAGACCTCGGGCGAGACGGGGATGCCCTTGATCGGCTCGAACCCGAGGGACCCGAAGAACCCGGTCTCGAAGGTGAGACAGAAGACTCGGTTGACGCCGATCTCGACGGCGTCGGCGAGCAGCTGGCGGATGAGCGCCTTGCCGACTCCCCTCCCCCGGTAGTCCGGGGAGGTCGCTACGGTGCGCGCCTCGGCGAGGTCGGCCCAGATGATGTGCAGTGCCGCGCAGCCGGCGAGGATCTCCGAACCGTCAGGCTGCTCGTCGACGACGAGCCAGAACTCCTGGAGGGACTCGAAGTAGGTCACGGTGTCCTTCGCCAGCAGGATCCGCTGTTCGGCCAGAGGCTCGACGAGCGCTTCGATGCCCTTGACGTCTGATGTCCTCGCCCGGCGCAGGCGCAGCCCGCTCGGCAGCCCATGCGGCTGGTGGTGGTCTGCGGCGACGAGTCCGTGGTCGAAGGCGGCTGAGCTCATGCCCTCATTCAACACCATCGTCGGCGCAGGACTCATCGTTGTCCGCACCCGAGGCGGGGGCGGGCTGAGCTCCTCCGCAGACAGCGAAGCGGCCTCGGGGCGAAGAACCGTGGTTCTTCGCCCCGAGGCCGCTTGCGGTGGGCGTCGGTTCGGTCAGCCGATCAGATCAGCCGACCGCTTCGCTCAGGACGCTGAGGATCCGGACGATCCGGCACCTGCGAGCTCCTCACCGGAGGTCGAATCATCGCCTCCCGACGTCGGGAACGTCTCCGTCTCGACGCCGTCGAAGGTGAACTTCGCATCCTTGCCTTCGCCCTCGATGTCGACCTTGATCGTCTGACCGCGGCCGATCTCCTTGAACAGGATCTTCTCCGAGAGCTGGTCCTCGATCTCGAGCTGGATCGTCCGACGCAGCGGACGGGCACCGAGCACCGGATCGTAGCCGCGATCGGCGAGGAGGTTCTTCGCCGCATCGGTGAGCTCGACCTTCATGCCCTGATCGGCCAGACGCGTGTCGAGGCGCTCGAGGAAGAGGTCGACGATCTCGATGATCTCCTCCTTGTTCAGCTGCGGGAACACGATCGTGTCGTCGACGCGGTTGAGGAACTCGGGACGGAAGTGCTGCTTGAGCTCTTCGTTGACCCGCTGCTTCATCCGGTCGTAGTTGGTCTTGGTGTCACCCTCGACCTGGAATCCCATCTGCAGACCGCTGGAGACGTCGCGCGTACCCAGGTTGGTCGTCATGATGATGATCGTGTTCTTGAAGTCGACCTCACGACCCTGCGAGTCGGTGAGTCGGCCGTCTTCGAGGATCTGCAGCAGCGAGTTGAAGATGTCCGAGTGGGCCTTCTCCACCTCGTCGAAGAGGACGACCGAGAACGGCTTCCGGCGCACCTTCTCCGTGAGCTGACCGCCCTCTTCGTAGCCGACATAGCCGGGAGGCGAACCGAAGAGACGCGAGACGGTGTGCTTCTCCGAGTACTCCGACATGTCGAGGCTGATGAGCGAATCCTCATCCCCGAAGAGGAACTCGGCGAGTGCCTTCGCAAGCTCGGTCTTTCCGACACCTGTCGGGCCGGCGAAGATGAACGAACCGGATGGCCGCTTCGGATCCTTGAGGCCGGCGCGCGTGCGACGGATCGCCCGCGAGATCGACTTGACCGCGTCGTTCTGGCCGATGATGCGCTTGTGCAGCTCGTCTTCCATCCGCAGCAGACGCGAGGACTCCTCCTCGGTGAGCTTGAAGATCGGAATGCCCGTGGCCGAGGCGAGCACCTCGGCGATGAGATCGGCATCGACCGTGGCAGAGGTGTCCTTGCCGCTCTTGCGCCACGCCTCGGTCTGCTCCTCCTTCTCGTGCTGGAGCTTCATCTCCGAGTCGCGCTCTGAGGCGGCGAGTTCGAAGTCCTGCGCGTCGATCGCTGCTTCCTTGCGGTGACGAGCCTCGAGGATCTTCTCCTCGAGGTCGCGGATCTCCTGCGGCACCGACAGACGCGAGATGCGCAGCTTCGCACCCGCCTCGTCGATGAGGTCGATCGCCTTGTCCGGCAGGTACCGGTCGTTGATGTAGCGATCGGACATGTTCACCGCCGCGGCCAGCGCACCCTCGGTGATCGTCACCTTGTGGTGGGCTTCGTACTTGTCGCGCAGACCCTTGAGGATCTCGATCGAGTGCGCGAGCGAGGGCTCGGGCACCTGGATCGGCTGGAAGCGGCGCTCGAGAGCGGCATCCTTCTCGATGTGCTTGCGGTACTCGTCGAGCGTCGTCGCACCGATCGTCTGCAGCTCACCGCGGGCGAGCATCGGCTTGAGGATCGAGGCGGCGTCGATCGCACCTTCGGCGGCACCCGCACCCACGAGGGTGTGGATCTCGTCGATGAAGAGGATGATGTCTCCGCGGGTGCGGATCTCCTTGAGCACCTTCTTCAGGCGTTCCTCGAAATCACCGCGGTAGCGGGACCCGGCGACGAGCGACCCGAGGTCGAGCGTGTAGAGCTGCTTGTCGGTGAGGATCTCGGGGACCTCGCCGTTGACGATGGCCTGGGCCAGACCCTCGACGACGGCGGTCTTGCCGACGCCGGGCTCACCGATGAGAACGGGGTTGTTCTTCGTCCGGCGGGAGAGGATCTGCATCACGCGCTGCATCTGCTCGTGGCGGCCGATGACCGGGTCGAGCTTGCCCTCGCGGGCGGCGGCGGTGAGGTTGCGGCCGAACTGGTCGAGGACGAGCGAACCCGACGGGGTGCCCTCCTCGCGTCCGCCTGCGGCCACGGGCTCCTTGCCCTGGTAGCCGGAGAGGAGCTTGATGACTTCCTGACGCACACGCCCGAGATCCGCGCCGAGCTTGACGAGGACCTGAGCGGCCACGCCCTCTCCCTCGCGGATGAGGCCGAGCAGGATGTGCTCGGTGCCGATGTAGCTGTGGCCCAGCTGCAATGCCTCGCGGAGGCTGAGCTCGAGGACCTTCTTCGCGCGCGGGGTGAACGGGATGTGCCCGCTCGGCGCCTGCTGGCCCTGCCCGATGATCTCCTGCACCTGATCGCGCACCTGCTCGAGGGAGATGTCCATCCCCTCGAGTGCCTTGGCTGCCAGGCCCTCACCTTCGTGGATGAGGCCGAGCAGGATGTGCTCGGTGCCGATGTAGTTATGCTTGAGGAGTTTGGCCTCTTCCTGGGCGAGCACCACCACTCGGCGGGCTCGGTCAGTGAACCGCTCGAACATATTCACCCTCCTGGAGTCTTCGTATTCTGTAGAGCGTAACGACCCGCCCCCTGGATCTATTGCACGTTTCGCCCTCAGCCGAAACCGTTCGGCTGAGGGCGAAATCGGTTGCCGAACACACCCGCGTTCCCGGCCGCACCCATGCGTCCTGCCGTCTTCCGGACACCGCCGAGGCGGTCGACCGATGTCCGATCCCTCACCGACCGTTCGGAGCGGGGATCCGAACGGATGCCCGCTGGATGATTTCACCGCTGTTCCGCATCCGGAACCGGGGTGACGACCGATCTTGCGGACTGGACTTAACTCGGCGGTAATGTCTGGCGACAGGTTCTATTTGACCGTTCGCGCTCAGCTCATTCACAAGAATCGTTGGAACTTCTCAAAACATTCCCATTCCCCGGATTCCCGAATTGCGAGACGATCGGGCACCGCGAATAACGCTGTAAACAGAGAACCGCGGGAACGACGATCCTCTCGTCGCTCCCGCGGTGCCCTTCTATTGTCCGCATCGGACCGACCGCCTTATCGGCGGAGTCCGACCGGGTATTCAGTTCTCGGCGGCTTCGTAGGCCTGCACGATCTCCTGCGGAATGCGTCCGCGGTCACCGAGCTGGTAGCCGTTCTCCTGCGCCCATTCGCGAATCTTGGCGGTATCGCGCTTGGGTCCGGAACTCGACGATCCTCCGCGGCGTCCACGTGAGCCGGGATTGGCCACGCGGCGCGCTTTGGCGATGTACGGGGCGAACGTCTCCCTCAGCTCTTCGGCGTTCTTCGTCGAGAGCTCGAGTTCGTACGTGCCCTGGTCGAGGCTGAAGCGAACGGTCTCCGCTGCTTCCGAGCCATCGAAATCATCCGTGAGGACGAGTCGCATCTCCCGTGCCATGTTCACCCTTTTCGTGTTCAGAAGACTTTACGGGTGTAAGCATAACATCTGTTTCCGCATTAGCGTCCAATTCGCTAACCTCATGTTCGGAATAGAATTTCTCGATCTGCTCGCGTTCGCGCCGATCCGCGCGAACAATGTTGCGCATCACGTACCAGAAGAGCAATCCGACGCATATCGAGGGAAGCAGGGCTTTGATGAGGTCGAGCACGACTCAGCCTTCCTCTCGGGATTCCGAATTCGCGGTCGCGATCGGTTTGGTGAAGGGGAAGAGAATTGTTTCTCGAATACCGAGCCCGGTGAGCGCCATGAGAAGTCGGTCGAGACCCATTCCCATTCCGCCCGTCGGGGGCATTCCATGCTCCATGGCCATGAGGAACTCCTCGTCGAGGCCCATCGCCTCGTCGTCGCCGCGGGCGGCGTCGGCGGCCTGGGCTTCGAAGCGCTCGCGCTGGATGACGGGGTCGACGAGCTCGGAGTAGCCGGTGGCGAGTTCGAACCCGCGCACGTAGAGGTCCCATTTCTCGACCACGCCGGGCTTCTCACGGTGTTCGCGCACCAGGGGTGAGGTGTCGACGGGGAAGTCGGTGACGAACGTCGGCGCCCAGAGCCTGTCCTTGTAGAAGTGCTCCCACAGCTCCTCGACGTATTTGCCGTGGGACCGGAAGACCCCGCCGAGGTCGACGTCGTTGTCCGCTGCGATCTTCTCGAGCTCCTCGATGCCCGTGAGCGGGGTGACCTCGACCCCGGACTCAGCGGAGAGGGTCTCGTACATGCTCACGACCGCCCACTCGCCGCCGAAGTCGTATTCGGTTCCGTCCTCGAGGGTGACCTGGAGGGAGCCGGTGGCGTCCTGGGCCGCGTTCTGGACGAGCGTCTTCGTCAGCTCGGCGATCGAATGGTAGTCACCGTAGGACTGGTAGGCCTCGAGCATCGCGAACTCGGGCGAATGCGTCGAATCCGCTCCCTCGTTGCGGAAGTTGCGGTTGATCTCGAAGACGTTCTCGATGCCGCCGACGATCGCCCGCTTGAGGAAGAGCTCGGGGGCGATGCGCAGGTACATGTCGATGTCGTAGGCGTTCATGTGGGTCTTGAACGGCCTGGCCGCCGCTCCGCCGTGCATGACCTGGAGCATCGGGGTCTCGATCTCGATGAAGTCCTGCTCGGCGAAGGTCCGGCGCAGGGAGGCCATCACCTGGGCGCGGGTGCGCATCGTCTCCCGGGCGGCGTCGCGGGTGATGAGGTCGAGATAGCGCTGGCGCACGCGGGTGTCCTCGGCGAGCTCGGTGTGCAGTCCCGGCAGGGGGCGCAGCGCCTTCGAGGCCATCGCCCACGAGTCGGCGAGCACCGAGAGCTCACCGCGCTTGGACTTGATGACCTTACCGTGGAGGAAGAGGAAGTCGCCGAGGTCGACGTCGGCCTTGAAGTCCGCGAGACGGTCCTCGCCGACCTCGCGCAGCGAGAGCATGCCCTGCAGGCGGGTTCCGTCACCGGACTGGAGGGTGACGAAGGCGAGCTTGCCGGTGGTGCGGACGAAGACGACACGGCCGACGACGCCGACGACGTCGTCGGTCTCGTCTCCGGCCTCGAGATCGGGGTGGGCGGCGTGCACCTCGGCGAGGGTGTGGGTGCGGGGCACCGAGACGGGGTAGGCCTCGGTGTCGGAGTCCAACATCCGCTGCCGCTTGTCCTTGCGGATCCGGATCTGCTCCGGATCGAGGTGCTCCTGCTGGGATTCTGCGGCTTCGGGGGCGATCGACTCAGTTTCTGCCATGGGATCAAGGCTACCGTGCGCCCGCCCCGCGGGGGAATTCGCGTGAGCCCGACGAGACCCCGGTCTCAGTCGAGGAGAGCGAGGATCTCCTGGGCCTGCGCCTCGGTGATCCGACCGAGTGCAAGCGCCTTCGCCGTCGTCGACCGGGCCAGTGCGATGTAGCTGTTGCGGGTCGCCGGACTGGAGACGCTGAGACTGTATTCGCTCAGGGCGGCCAGGTGCGCGGCCAGGGTTCCCGCGTCGCCCCGGCTGACCGGACCCGTCAGGGCCTTCGCACCGTTCTGCAGGGTGTTGGCGACGCTGGCGTCGACGAGGGCGGTGAGGACCCGGGAGGGATCGTCGACCCCCGCCTCGGTGAGCATGTCGAGGGCTTCGGAGATGATCGTGATCGTGTGGTTCGAGGCGTGGGTGATCGCGGCATGGTAGAGCGGACGGTCGGCCTCGGCGATCTCGATCGGCTCCGCTCCCATCTCGACGACGAGGGCCTCCCCGACCGGGCGAATGGGTGCCGGGGCGGTGACGGCGACCGTCGACTGCCGCAGCCGCGGCAGGTCGAGGGCGGTGCCGGTGAAGGTGAGCGAGGGGTGGAGGGCGATGGGCAGGGCTCCGACGCCGGTCGCGGGTTCGAGGACGTCGGTGCCGAAGCGTCCGGCGCAGTGGACGATGATCTGTCCGGCATGGATGCGCCCGAGGGCGGCGAGACCGGAGACGAGGGAGGAGATCTCATCGTCGGGGACGGCGACGAGGAGGAGCTCGGCGCGTTCGGCGATCCGGTCGGGTGGGAGGACCGGAACCCCGGGCAGCATCTCCTCGGCCCTCTCCAGGCTCGTCGCCGAGGTGGCGCTCACCCCGATGATCGCGTGCCCGGCCGCCCGCCAGGCGGCCCCGATCACGGCACCGACCCGCCCTGCGCCGATGATGCCGATGCCCAGCCGCGGTGCGTCGGGGACGCTCATCGGCCGATCCCCGTCCCGCTGCGGACCTGCTCGTCGTAGCGCTGCCGGGCGATGCGGGTGCGGTCGGCGTGCTCGGCGAAGAACGCCAGAGCATCCTCGGTGGCCTGATGGGTGACATGGGGTTTGATGGGCCCTGCCGTCGAATGGACGGCGACCGTGGCGAGCCCGAGGGCCCGCTGGAGGGGCCCCTGCTGGAACTGCATCGACTGCACGCGCTCATGCGGGACGAAGTCGACTCGGCGTTCGAAACGGCCGAGGCGGATGATCAGCAGCGCATCGGTGAGCGCGAAGGCGCGACGCCTCCACACGAGCGGATCGATCCACCGTGAGGACCGCGGCTGCCGATGGAACTCCGCCTCGGCGGCGGCTGCCTCAGCACCGTCCGCGACCGGACCGTGCATCGCGGCGAGGATGAGGCTGCGCACGCTCACTCCACCGGAAACCCGGGGTTCGGGCAGCGCGAGGCCGATCATCGTCAGCGCCTGGTCGAGGTCGCCGACGGGCAGGAGCAGGTTCGACTCACCGGACTCGCCGGAGCTGGCGATGTTGTACTCGGCCTTCCACCATCCGGCCTTCCGCCACAGGAGCGGCTGGTGGAGCGCCACGGCCTGCACCCGGTCGAGCGGGATGACCTTGCGCGAGGTCGAGGCGAGACCGTGGCTGACGGCGAGCCCGGAGTCGGTGAGGCGGACGACGAAGTTCGCATTGTTGAGGTCCTTCTTCACCGAGGCGAAGGCGGCGATGCCGGCGGGCAGGACGCCGAAGAGCATCGGCACGGCGGCTTCGCGGACGCCGCTGATGAAGAGGATGATCGCTGCGACGATGACGGCGACGAAGATGAGGACGCCGATGAGGAAGTCCGTCTTGAGCAGGGAGGCGATGACCACCCGGTGGACGGGGACGCGGATGATCTCGCCCTCGTCCTTGACCTGGGCCGACACCCCATAGGGAGCGAGCATGTCGTTGAGGCTGCCTTCGGCCTCCCCGAGCGCGTCGCCGGCCATCGTCGAGAGCCGTTTGGTCAGCCGCACGCCGACGCTGTCGCCGGCGCGTTCGGGGGCTGAGAGGTCGATCGTCGGTGCGCGGGTTCCGTCTCCCCCGTCACCGGGAATTCCCTCGCCGAGGCTGTCCCCCGTCTCCGTCGCACCCTGGCCCTCCCCGGGGCCCGGGGCATCGGCGGGCGCGGCGGCCTGTTTGACGTCGCGAACGGCGGCGAGAAGTTCATCGCGCAGCAGGTCGGCGCGCTTCCTGCTGAGGTACTTCAGCGACACGTTCGATCCCTTGCCTCCGGCGACGTCGAAGACGAGTTCGGCGAGTCCGAGGAGGCGCGGCAGGAGCTTCTGCTGGAGGTCGATCGACTGGACGCGGTCGAGGCGGGCTTTGCGCACCTTCTTCGCGAGCAGACCGGAGCGCGCGTAGATCGCCTCGTCGTCGACGCGGTAGCCCATGACCCGCCACGCGAGCCAGCTGTAGAGGGCGCCGATGAGGACGATGAGGACGATTCCGCCGATGACGGCGAGGAGCACGAGCTGGTGGGAGCCGAGCCAGGCGGCGAAGGAGAGGTCGATCGCGTCGCCGCTGGCGAGGTCGCTGATGGCCTGCTGGATGAAGTTCTGACCCACGTAGCCGCCGGTGACGATGATGACGACGATGATGCCGAGGCTCTCGAGCAGCGGCGTGAGCGGGTGGACACGGTGCCAGACGTCGGGGGCGGCCACCTCGGCGAGGGTGTCGGTCCCGTTCTGCGATGCCATGCTCACAGGCCTGCCAGGTTCGCCTGCCCGAGGCCCGCGAGACTGTCGCGCAGGCGGTCGGCGTCGGCACGGGGCAGGCCGGGGATCGTCGCATCGGTGGCGGCTGAGGCGGTGTGGAGCTTGACGGTGGCGAGGCCGAACATCCGGTCGATCGGGCCGGTGTCGACGTCGACGAACTGGAGGCGCCCGTAGGGCACGACGGTGGTGCGTCGGAAGAGGATCCCCCGGCGGATGAGGAGGTCGTCATCGCGTTCGGCATAGCCGATGACCTTGGCCTGACGGTAGAGGACGACGAGGTAGACGATCGTCCAGATGAGGACGGCGACCCACGGCAGGTGGAGCCACGGCTGGTCGCGGATGAGCACGGGCAGCGCGATCGCGGCGGCAAGGAGCGGGACGAAGAAGCACAGGGAGGCGATGGTCTCTTTGAGCCAGTACTTGGGGCTGACTCGGGTGAAGACGACGGCGTCCGGAGTGGCTGTCATGCGGCTTCGGCTCCTGGAGGGTCTTGGGGCGGGAGAGTACAGAAGATCTCGACGATGATGCCGACGATCATCAGCGCGGCCGCGGCCGCCATCGCCAACAGCATACCGGCAGCCAGATCGTTGCGGATGCCGGGCGCGGAGAGGAAGTAGTACGCGGCGTTGCCCACGTACCATCCGGCCAGTCCGGCTCCGGTCAGGGCGCTGGCCTTGGCCATCACCGCCACGCGCGCAGCCTGGAGGGGGTCGATCTCGCGGGTCCGGTCACCGTCGTTCCATCGCTTGATGGGGTACCCGAGGACGAGGAGGACGGCGGAGAGGATGAGCATGCCGATGATCGCGAACCACGGCTGACCGGGCAGGGCGAGGCCCTGGGATTCGAGCAGGACGTCGACGACGACGCCGAGCAGGGTGCCGGCGGTCGCCCAGAGGACGAGGGTGCCCGGTGTCGTTCGCTGCATGTATCCCAGTCTTGCAGATCAGGCGTCTGCGCGCTCGATCCCCTGGTCGTCGAGGGAGGCGATGGCCTCGGCGATCGGTCGCGGCCCCGTCGGTGAGTCGACGACGGTGTCCGGGGCGATCTCCGCCCAGGGCACGAGGACGAAGGCCCGCTCGTGGGCGCGCGGGTGCGGCAGGGTGAGGGCGGCGGAGTCGAGGACGACGTCGACTCCCCGGACGGTGTAGGCGATGACGTCGATGTCGAGCGTCCTCGGCCCCCATCGCAGCTCACGGGTCCGTCCGCAGGCGACCTCGATGCCCTGGCAGACGGCGAGCAGTTCGCGTGGGGGCAGGGTCGTCTCGACGATGACGCCGAGGTTGAGGAAGTCGTTCTGCTCGACCCCGCCCCACGGTGCGGTGCGGTAGAGCGAGGAGCGGGAGGCGACGCTGATGCGCGGGTGCCGGTCGAGGGCGGCGACGGCCTCATCGAGGGTGGTCGCGGCCTCGCCGAGGTTGGCACCGAGGCTGAGGTAGGCGCTGGCCGACGCGGGGTCCGATCCGTCGGCCCGCGCTGCCGTCTCCCGGGACCGGTCGACGGTGACGGTCACGTCGGCGAAGGTGCGTTCGATCGGGGCACTGGGTTTGTGGACGACGACCTCGACACGCTCGGTCAGGGTCAGGCAGTGGGCGGCGATCGCCTCGGCGAGGGTCTCGATGAGGTCGAACGTGTTGTCCTCGACGATGCGGGCGACATCCTCGGCGAGTTCGCCGTAGTGGATGGTGTCGGCGATGTCGTCGGTGGCCGCAGCCGCCGCCGTCGACGCGTGGAGGGTGACGTCGATGACGAAGTCCTGGCCGTCGCGCTTCTCGAAGTCGAAGACGCCGTGGTTGCCGCGCACGGTGAGTCCGCGCAGCGCGATCCGGTCCGGCAGCCCGCTCACCGCTGCGTCCACGGTGAGGGCGCGGAACCGGAGTGGTCGGCGATGGCGCCTGCGACCCGGCACGCCAGCGCCGAGGAGGCCGGGTCGTGGACGCGCACGGCCCACGCTCCGGCCTGGGCGGCGAAGGCGGAGATCACGGCGGTCGCCTCGTCCTTCTCAGCCTCTCCGGCCTGGGCCGGATCCTCAGGTGAGACGAGAGAGGCGATGAAGCGCTTGCGGCTCGCGGCCACGAGCAGGCGCTGATCGAAGACGGCGAACTCGCTCAGCCCGGCCAGAATCTGCCAGTTGTGCTCGGCGTTCTTCGAGAACCCCAGACCCGGGTCGACGATGATGTCGGCGGGGTCGACGCCGGCGGCGACGGCGGCGTCGATGCGGGTGCGCAGCTCGGCGATGACCTCGGCCACGACGTCGTCGTAGTGGAAGCTCGCATCCGCCCGGTCGAGGTAACCGCGCCAGTGCATGAGGACGATGGGAACGCCGGTGTCGGCTGCGACGGAGAGCATCGCGGGATCGGACAGGCCTGCCGAGACGTCGTTGATGATCTGCGCCCCGGCGTCGATGGCGGCCGCGGCCACGCGTGCGCGCATCGTGTCGACGCTGATGCGGGCCCCTGCGCCGGCGAGCTCGCGGACGACGGGGATGACGCGACGCAGCTCCTCGGCCTCATCGACGCGGGTGGCTCCCGGCCTCGTCGACTCTCCGCCGATGTCGAGGATGTCGGCTCCGGAGGAGAGGAGGTCGAGCCCGTGGGCGACGGCCGAGGACTGGTCGAACCAGCGGCCGCCGTCGGAGAAGGAGTCGGGCGTGACGTTGAGGACGCCCATGATCTGCGTCGCCATCGCTCAGCCTCGGAGGATGAGGCTCATCGCCTCCGCCCGGGAGGCCGGTTCGCGCAGCTGGCCGCGCACCGCCGAGGTGATCGTCGAGGCACCGGGTTTGCGCACGCCGCGCATCGTCATGCACAGGTGCTCGGCTTCGACGACGACGATCGCGCCCTGCGGTTCGAGGTGCTTCATCAGGGCGTCGGCGATCTGACTCGTCAGCCGCTCCTGCACCTGCGGGCGGCGAGCATAGACCTCGACGAGGCGGGCGAGCTTCGACAGACCCGTGACTTTGCCGTTCTTCGCCGGGATGTAGCCGACATGGGCGACCCCGTGGAAGGGGACGAGATGGTGTTCGCACATCGAGTAGAGGTCGATGTCGCGGACGAGGACCATCTCCTCGTGGCTGATGTCGAAGGTCACCGAGAGGATCTCGGCGGGGTCCCGGTGGAGGCCGGCGAAGATCTCCTCGTACGCCCGGGCCACGCGGGCCGGGGTCTCCTGCAGTCCCTCACGGTCGGGGTTTTCGCCGACGGCGAAGAGGATCTCGCGCACGGCCGCGGCGATGCGGTCATGGTCGATCGTCGGTCGTTCCTCAGCGGTCTCGCCGAGGTCGCTGAACACGTAGTCGGTCATCAGCGGTCGCTTCCTGGGTCGTAGCCTCCACCCGTGGACGGACCGATCGGGCCGGTGGGCCCGGTCGGTCCCGAGGGGCCGGTCGGACCGTTCGGGTCGACGGGTCCCGGCGGGTTGTGCGGAACGTCGGGGCCGTTGGTGCCGGTGGGTCCGGCCCCCGGCAGGTCGGTCGTGTCGGGACCGGGTCCGCCGCTGTGGCCCGTCTCGCCGTTGCCGCGGCCGCTGGCGGGCGCCGGCGGGACGATGGGTCCGCGGTCGGAGACGGGACGCTCGTCGTTGGCCAGCCACACGTCGCGGCGGGGGCGCTTGACGACGGTGGCGAAGATCGCCTCGAGTGCCGCCTGGTCAAGGGTTTCGCGTTCGAGGAGCTGGTAGGCGAGGCTGTCGAGGACGTCGCGGTTGTGGGTGAGCACCCAGTAGGCGTCGGCGTGGGCGGTGTCGATGAGCAGCCGCACCTCTTTGTCGATGGCCGAGAGCGTCGAATCGCCGTACTCGTCGCCGCCTCCGTAGCCGCGCCCGGCGAAGGGCTCGGACTGGTCGTCGCCGATCTTGACCATGCCGAGCTTCTCGCTCATCCCGTACTGGGTGACCATCTTCCGGGCGATGTTCGTCGCCTTCTCGATGTCGTTGCTCGCCCCGGTCGTCGGGTCGTGGAAGACGACCTCCTCGGCGACGCGTCCGCCCATCGCATAGGCGAGCTGGTCGAGGAGTTCGTTGCGGGTCGTCGAGTACTTGTCCTCGGTCGGCAGCACCATCGTGTAGCCGAGCGCGCGACCGCGCGGGAGGATCGTCACCTTCGTCACCGGGTCGGTGTCGTTCATCGCCGCCGCCACCAGCGCGTGCCCGCCCTCATGGTAGGCGGTGACGAGGCGCTCCTTGTCGTTCATCAGGCGTGTGCGCTTCTGCGGTCCGGCGATGACGCGGTCGATCGCCTCGTCGAGGATGCGGTTGTCGATGACCTTCGCGTTCTCCCGCGCGGTGAGCAGGGCGGCTTCGTTGAGGACGTTGGCGAGATCGGCGCCGGAGAAGCCGGGCGTGCGCTTGGCGATCTGTCCGAGGTCGACGTCGGGGGCCAGCGGCTTGTCCTTCGCGTGGACCTCGAGGATCCGCTTGCGGCCCTTCATGTCCGGGGCCTCGACGGGGATCTGCCGGTCGAAGCGGCCCGGGCGCAGAAGCGCGGGGTCGAGGACGTCGGGACGGTTGGTCGCGGCGATGAGGATGACGTTGGTCTTCACGTCGAAGCCGTCCATCTCGACGAGGAGCTGATTGAGCGTCTGCTCGCGCTCGTCGTGGCCACCGCCCATGCCGGCGCCGCGCTGGCGGCCGACGGCGTCGATCTCGTCGATGAAGATGATACAGGGGGCGTTCGCCTTCGCCTGTTCGAAGAGGTCGCGGACGCGGGAGGCGCCGACGCCGACGTACATCTCGACGAAGTCGGAGCCGGAGATCGAGTAGAAGGGCACTCCTGCCTCGCCGGCGACGGCCTTCGCGAGCAGGGTCTTGCCGGTTCCGGGCTGGCCGTAGAGGAGCACGCCCTTGGGGATCTTCGCGCCCACGGCCTTGAACTTCTCGGGTTCGGCGAGGAACTCCTTGATCTCCTCGAGCTCTTCGAGCGCCTCGTCGACTCCCGCGACGTCCTTGAACGTGACGTCGGGGTTCTCCTTGTTGACGAGCTTGGCCTTCGACTTGCCGAAGTTCATCATCTTCCCGCCGCTCATCTGGGAGATGAGGAACCAGAAGACGATGAAGATGATGACGAAGGGGATGAGTGTGCCCAGCAGCGACATCAGCCAGCTCTGCTGCGGCACCTCGTCGGTGTAGCCCTGCGTCGGGTTCGACTCGGTGATGGCCTCGACGACCTCGTCGCCGCGCTGCTCGACATAGTAGAACTGGACCTTGTTCCCGAAGTCCTGACCGTCGATCTTGAGGTCGTCCTTGAGGGTGAGGTCGACGCGCTGGTCGCGATCGACGATCTTGACCTGTTCGACCTTGTCGTCGGCGAGGAGCTTGAGTCCCTGTTCGGTGTCGATCTGGCTGAACCCGACCCGACTGAAGAGGAGCGCACCGATGGAGACGACGAGGAGTGCCATGACGATCCAGATCAACGGACCCTTCGTCGCCTTGGTGAGCAGGGGACGTCGCTTGTTGGACTCGGCCATAGATCCTCTCAGGAATTCAGTCTCGACAGCCCGGCCAGGCCGCCGCGGCTGCCTGGGAGCATCCCCCACAGCCTAGTACGTACCTCTGGGATAGCGGGAATCCGTGAGGTTTTGTTCCCAGGCCAGGTCAGCTGTCAGCGAACGCGGGGTTCGCGTTCAGCTGTGTGCGTCGACCGGCGGCGGGTTCGCTCAGCTGTAGACGTGCTGGGCGAGGGTCGCGACGAACGGGACGTTGCGGTACTTCTCCGCGTAGTCGAGCCCGTAGCCGATGACGAACTCGTTGGGCACGTCGAAGCCGACGTACTTGACGTCGATGTCGACCTTGACGGCTTCGGGCTTGCGCAGCATCGTGCAGATCTCGACGTCGGCGGCTCCGCGCGAGCGCAGGTTCTGCACGAGCCACGAGAGGGTGAGGCCGGAGTCGATGATGTCCTCGACGATGAGGACGTGGCGTCCGGTGAGGTCCGTGTCGAGGTCCTTGAGGATCCGCACGACGCCTGAGGACTTCGTGCCCGACCCGTACGAGGACACCGCCATCCAGTCCATCGTCACCGGGGAGTGCAGGGCGCGGGCGAGGTCGGCCATGACCATGACCGCTCCCTTGAGGACGCCGACGAGGAGGATGTCCTTGTCCTTGTAGTCCTCATCGATGGCGGCTGCCAGTTCAACGAGTCGGGCGGCTATCTGTTCTTCCGAGACGAGCACTTCTTCGATGTCATTGCCGAGATCGTTGATGTCCACTGCAGTCGGTTCTCCTCGTGTGGGATGGGTGTGCCTCCATTATGGGTGACGGACGTCCCCTACAGCCACCTCGTCCTGGCCGGTCTCGGCGAGTTCGTCGTCGACGGTGCCGGGCGCGGCCGAGAGGTACCCGGTGACCCCCATGAGGGCGGAGACGACGATGAGGAGGACGAGCGGAGGCGTCCACGATCCGCTCGCTCCCAGCAGGGCGCCGACGGCGAGCGGGCCGAGGGCGGCGAGGACGTACCCGGTGGATTGGACGAACGCCGAGGTGCGCGCCGTGATCGAGACGTCACGGGTGCGGCTGGTGATGAGGGCCAGCGCGGCCGGGAACGCGAATCCGCCGTAGGAGAGCAGGACCGCCCAGAGGACCGGCGCCGAGGCGGGGGCGAGGAGGAGGCCCGTGTAGCCCGCGACGGCGCTGGCTGAGAAGGAGACGAGGAACGCCCGCGGGGCGAGGCCGCGCATGATGATCTGCGGGGCGAGGAAGCCGCCGGGCAGACCGCCGAGGGTGACGATCGTGAGCATGATTCCGGCGGTCACGGCGTCGAGGCCGGCGTCACGGTAGATCTGCGGCAGCCACCCGAACTGGACGTAGGCGTTGACCGACTGGAGGCCGAAGAACATCGCCATGTACTTCGCCTTCGCCGTCGAATGGATGTGCCGCCTCGGCGCGGGTGTCTCCCCCCGCTCACGCCGCGGACGAGGGAGGACGGGCACCGAGCCCGTCGCGCGCAGGACCGCCCACGTCGCCAGGGCGGCGAGCGGGACGAGCATCCATGCGCCGAGTCCGATCCGCCAGTCGCCGAAGTGCTCGGCGAGCGGCGCGGTGAGGAAGGCGGGGACCATCGCGCCGAGGCCGAGGGAGACGGTGAAGGTCGTCGCCCCGAGGTGGACGCGGTGCGGGAAGCGGGTCTTGACGAAGACGGGGAGGATGACGTTTCCGAACGACATCCCGGCCAGTGCGGTGACGGTGAGGAGAGCGAAGGGCAGGGATGAGTCGACGAGGACGCGGGCACCGATCCCTGCGGCGATGAGCGCACACGAGACCGCGAGCGAGGCGAAGAGGCCGACGCGGCGCAGCAGCGGCACGGCGAGGAACCCGCACAGGGCGAAGATGAGGCCGGGCAGGGCGGTGAGCAGGCCGGTCTGCCATTCGGCGAGGCCGTAGGCGGTCTGCACCTCGGCGAGGACGGGGCCGAGTGAGGACGCGGCGGGGCGCAGGGATGAGGCGATGAGGACGAGACAGGCGAGTGCGAGGATGTCGAGCCCGGGACCTGTGCGCGGATGCTCGGTCCAGGGGGTGCTCGTCATGCGCTCATCCTCTCACTCGGTCTCGTCTCGGGTCCGCGGCGTCCGCGCTCCGGCACGGGGGTCTCCGGCGGTGCCGGATCCGGGGTGACTGCCGGGACGTTCGGCGGGGGCCGGTGCCGGGATGTTCGGCGGGAGCCGGTGCCGGGCGCAGGCGGTGCCCACCGCCGGTTCCCACCGAACCGAATAATGGTATACCGTTTGGGTGGATGCGTCGAACGCAGTCGCCGCAGCGGCGACGGGCCCGAGCTCGACGCCGGTTGCCGCCCCGACGAACGAAACGGAGTCCCCGATGCCCATCACCGTGAGGAATGTCAGGATCGCCCCCCGTCGCCCCGACGAGGCGGCCGTCGACGTCGTCGTCGACGACGGCCGGATCGCCGCGGTCGTCCCGAGCGACGGGGCGCCCGGTTCGGGCGACGCCGGTGCCGCATCGGATACGGGCGACGCCGATGCCGCATCCGCGCACGAGATCGTCGACGGGAGGGGCCGGGTGCTGCTGCCCGGGCTCGGCGACGTCCACGCGCACCTCGACTCGAACCGGATGGGGCAGACGTTCCGCCCGCACACAGCCGACGGAACCCTGCACGGCTACATCATGAACGACCGGCGGAACTGGCGCGACGGCGAACGGACGGTGCGCGACCAGGCGAGCTATGCGATCGCTGCGATCATCGCCTCGGGCGGGTCGCGGATCCGCTCGCACGCCCAGGTCGACTCCGACACCGGACTCGAGCGCTTCGCCGGGGTCCGCGACGCCCTGTCCGCGCATGCTGACGTCCTCGACTCGCAGATCGTCGCGTTCCCGCAGGCCGGAATCGTCCGGGAGAAGGGCGTGGCCGATCTGCTCGACGCGGCACTGCGGGAAGGGGCCGATCTCGTCGGCGGCCTCGACCCCGTCCAGTACGACCGCGACCCGGTCAGGCACCTCGACATCGTCTTCGGTCTCGCGGAGAAGCACGGCAAGGGCGTCGACATCCACCTCCACGAGGGCGGGACCGCAGGCGTGTACTCGTTCGAGGAGATCGCCCACCGGACGACGGCGCTCGGCCTGCAGGGGAAGGTGACGATCTCCCATGCGTTCGCGCTCAACACGAACCCCGAACCGGTCGTCCGTGACCTCGTCGAACTCCTCGCCGAGGCGGGAGTGTCCCTGACGACGGTCGCCCCGGCCAAGGGGAGCCTGCCGCAGAGCCTGCTCTCCGCGCATCGGGTCGCCGTCGGCCTCGGCGAGGACGGTCAGCGCGACTACTGGAGTCCCTACGGCGACGGTGACCTGCTGCGGCGGACATGGCAGCTCGCCTTCACCAACGGCTTCCGCCGCGATGAGGACATCGAGCACTGCCTCGACATCGCCTCCCGCGGTGGAGCGCAGGTGATGGCCGGTGCCCGCCCCGATGGCACCGCACTGGTCGACGATGCGACCTTCGGCCTCGGCGTCGGGGCGCCCGCGGACTTCCTGCTCGTCGATGCGGACACGGTCACCTCGGCGATCATGGACTGCCCGACCGATCGGGACGTCTTCAAAGGCGGGCGCCTCGTCGCCTCCGGCGGGGAGCTCCTCGGCGGCCTTCGCTGACCGCCCCCGCGCGGCTGAGCCTCTCCGCGCATCCCGCACCCGCAGCGTCAAATCCACCGTCTGCACATGTAGGACGTGACGCTCCGTGGAGGACGTGCGGCGCTCAGGGTTGTCTGTGACGTTGCGGGTTGTCCGTGACGCCGCAGGCGCGGATTCCTGGCGTCAGCCGCGGGCGGCCTTCGCGGCCGGTCCGAAACGCACAGTGCCGGCTCCGCCACCGCCGCCGACGACGACCTCGGTGTCGCCGGGCAGCGAAAGGTGCCTCCCCGCTCCCCCGCCGTGTCGCGCATCGGCACCCTGCCGGATGAGCGAGGTGAGCTCGGCGATGCGTACCGCGCCGAAGCTCTGCGCGGGCACCCCGAGGGAGATCAGCCATTCGCGCAGGACGCGGGTGAGCAGAGCATCGTCGAGGTCGGCGAGCTCGGCCAGCCGGAGTTCGCGGCGACCACGGACGGCTGCGACCGCCTCGGCGGCGGATGCGTCGAGGAAGTCGGCGTCTGCCCGGCACAGCTGCGCGGTCCGGGCGAGGTTGTCGGTCACCGGCTGACCGAGATCGGCCTCGAGGGAGGTGAGCAGGGACCGGACGCGGACGCGCGCATAGGCGCGGTCGGCGTTCATCGGGTCGTCCCAGACGGTGATGCGCTGTGCTGTGCACGAGGCCTCGGTCGTCGCCCGGTCGATGTCGAGCAGCGGTCGCAGCACGGACCCGGTGCGCACCGCCATTCCCGCCAGCGAGCGTGTCCCCGAACCGCGCAGCAGCCCGAGCAGCACCGTCTCGGCCTGATCGCTGCGCGTGTGCGCGGTGACGATCCATGCGGCGCCGACCCGCGCCCGCACCTCCTCCAATGCCGCGTACCTGGCGTCGCGGGCGGCGGCTTCGAGGCCTTCGGGTCCGGCGGTGACGTCGACCCGCACCGCCTCGGCAGGCACGCCCCACGACTCCGCGGTCGCCACGACCTCGGCGGCCACCTCGGCGGATCCGGGCTGGAGTCCGTGATCGACGGTCACGGCACGGGCCTCGACCTCGCCGCGCCGGTGGAGGAATGCGCACGCGTGGAGGAGCGCCATCGAATCCGCTCCCCCGGAGACGGCGACGACGATCCGGGGCACGGAGCCGGCACCCAGCCCGGCGCGCACGACGTTGCGGATCGCCCCGCTCGCCGGATCGAGGGTCGGACGGCGTGCGTGCTCAGCCATCGCGGGCCTCACCCGTGGACGCGGTCGAGCCACAGCCGAGGCGTGTGGATCTCCGCGCTCGTGGGCAGGTTCGCCGGGCTCGAGTAGACGGCGCCGAAGCCGGTCTGCCCGACCTCGTTGCGGACCTCGCGGACGAACTTCGCCCCGTCGCGGTACTGTGCGAGTTTGAGGTCCATCCCGAGCAGGTTGGAGAGGAACCCGCCCTGTCCGGCGTCGCGGCGCGCCTCGAAGCGGCGGCGCAGCTTCCGCACGCTGGGGATGGCGCTGAGGCCGACTTCGTCCATGACGACGTCGGCATGTCCCTCGAGGAGGCTGAGGATCGCCGAGGCGTCGGTGAGTGCCGTGCGCATCCCCTCGTCCCGGATGAGATCGACCATGCTCGCCTGTCCGCGCACGATCCGCCCGAGGACGGCGAACACCTCGGCGAGCGTCGAGAGTCCCGGGGCCGAGAGCGGGGTGGCCACCAGCTGGGAGAGCAGACCCCGCATGTGCTCGCGCAGCCACGGTGCGGTGGCGAACTGGACCTGGTGTGTGGCTTCGTGGAGGGCGACCCACATCCGGAAGTCGCGGGGTCTGACCTTCATCGCCTCCTCGGCGATGAGGATCGAGGGCGCGACGAACATCAGGCGACCGGCGTCCGTGGCGAACGGATCGTACTGGCCGAGCACCCGCGTCGAGAGCAGGGAGAGGACCCCGGCGACCTCGGCTCCGGCCGCCCTGCGCGCCGCCGGACCGGGGGCGACCGGCAGCGCGGAGACGTCGACCATGCCGTTGAGGGACTCGGCGTTGGCCTTGATCCAGCCGACCTGGTCGAGGACGAGCACCGCACCCGCCCCGAGCCTGCCCCGCACATCGTCGGCGTGGGCGGGGTCGAGGAGGAAGGCGTCGACGACGAGGTCCTGGGCGGTGAGCGCGTTCTCCTTCATCTCCGCCACGAGCGCCTCGACCTCTCCAGGTGCAGGCAGCTTCGCGGCGGAGACGACCTCCTTGGCCGTCCGGACGGCGAACCTCTCGTCGACGATCATCGGCACCCGCAGTCGGCGAGGGCGGAGACGAGATCGTCGACGGTCTTTCGGGCCTCGAGGATCTTGTCCTTGTCGACGCCGTCGATCTGGACGCTGAAGACGAGGTACCGACCGTCGGCGTCGAGGACTCCCCCGGCCAGCGAGGTCACCGTCGAGAGCGTCCCGGTCTTCGCGTGCACCGTCCCTGCGGCGTTGACGTCGTCGCCGAAGCGGTCGGTGAGCGTGCCGGTCAGGCCCCCGACCGGGAAAGAGCTGATGAGGCTCGAGAGCGAGTCCTTCGCCGTCACCGAGGACTGGAGGACCGTGGTGAGGTCGTGCGGGCTGATCCGGTTGCCGTAGTCGAGCCCGGAGGTGTCGTTGAGCTGGGTCTGCCCGAGGTCGACGGTGTCCTCGAGGGCGGCGATGACGCCCTTGGGTCCGTTCTCGAGGCTGCCGGGCATCCCCTGCGCGATCGCGACCTCGTTGCCGAGCACCTCGGCGACGACGTTGTCGCTGTGGACGAGGGCGTACTCGACGATCTCGGAGATCGTCGCGGACTCGACGGACGCGAGCGTCTCCGCGGATTCCCCGGACCCGGCGGTCTCCCCGGACCCAGCGGATTGCTCCGACTCAGTGTTCGCCTCGGCGGGGGCAGCCCCGGTGACGGTGATCCCTGCGGTTTCGAGCTCGGTGCGGAAGGCGTCGAAGGCGACCTGGGCCGGCTTGTCGCTGCGCGCCCGCCACGCGTTGTTCGGGTCGCCGAGGTATCCGCTGTCGACCATGAGCGGCTGGATCGGGGTGATGACGCCCTTGCCGATGTCCGCGCGCTCCCAGCCGGGGCTGAAGTCGGTGCCGGGGTATCGACTCGTGTCCAGGCGCAGTGCCACCTCGGTGGTCTTCCGCTCCTTGAGCGCCGCCGCAGTCTCCTGGGCCAGGGTCGTCAGTCCGGCATGGCCGTTGACGGATCCCGGCTGGGACACGCCGCCGCCGAGGAGGACGTCCCCGCCTCCGACGAGCGAGACCGTCCCCGTGGCCGGGTCGAACGTCGTCGTCGTGGTCAGCCGCTCGTCTCCGCCGATGGCCAGCAGCGCCGCCGAGGCGGTGAGGACCTTCGTCACCGACGCCGGCGTCCGGGCCCTGTCCCCGTCGGCGGCGAAGAGGACCTTGTCGGTGAGACCGTCGCGGACCTCGACGCCGAAGCCCTTGACCTTCGAATCGCCGAGGATGCGCTCGACCTCCGGTCCCACCTTCGTCGGGATCGGTGCGGTGTCGTCGAGCGCCGAGGCGGGGGCCGGGACGTCGCGTCCCTGCGCTTCGGGTGTGGGAACGGGGTCGACTTCGATCGCGGGCTCGGTGGTGAGGAATCCGGGGACGACGTCGGCGGCGTCGGCGACGCCGTAGCCGAGCGCTCCGGCGAGGAGGACGCCGGCACTCACCCCTGCTGCGATCCGACCCCGCCTGCGCGTGCGGCGGGGACCGTCCGCGGAGTCCTGCGGACGGTGATCGGAGGTGGGGTTCAAAAGCGGGCTCCCATTCGTCTCGGCGGCGGGCCCTCTCTGGGCCGAGGAGGAGGGCTGAGGATGTCTCGGCGGGGACTTGTAGGCTCTATCCTAGTGATGCCACCCTAACGCGTAAGGAGCACTATGGAACTCTTGGCCACCATCGAGATCCCTCGAGGTTCGCGCAACAAGTACGAAGTCGATCACGAGACCGGCCGGGTCAAGCTCGACCGCTACCTCTTCACGTCGATGCAGTACCCCGCGGACTACGGTTTCATCGAGGACACTCTCGGCAACGACGGTGACCCCCTCGACGTGCTCGTCCTCCTCACCGAACCCCTGTTCCCGGGTGTGCTCGTCGACGTCCGCCCCATCGGCATGTTCCAGATGGAGGACGAGGCCGGCGGCGACGACAAGGTCCTCGCGGTTCCCGCCGGCGACCCCCGCTGGGACTCCTACCAGGACATCGGCGACGTCGACAAGTTCACCCTCGACGCGATCGAGCACTTCTTCACCCGTTACAAGGATCTCGAGCCGGGCAAGTTCGTCAAGGGGTCGAATTGGGTCGGCCGGGAGGCCGCCGAGGCCGAGGTGACCGCCTCGATCGAGCGCTTCAAGAAGGACGCGCACTGATCGGCCTCTGAGCCTCTGGAGCCGAGCTCACCTCAGCTCACCTCATCGACCGCCTCGACGATCATGTCGGGGCGGTCGATCATCATCAGGTGCCGGGAATCGCGGATCTCATGACGGACGAGATCGGCGAAGGCCGCCTCGAGGATGCGGGAGCGGCTCCGGCTCGGCAGAGGAGGTGCGAGCAGCGCCGAGGTCCTGGCCCGGACCGGCTCGATCCGGCCCCGCAGCGATTCGAGGTCGGCGGCCTGGCTGCGGTAGCTCAGCCATTCGGCGATCGCGGCCCTGAGCGTGTCCGGATCCGTGTACGGATCCTTGAACGCCTCGGGATCGAGGGCGCGACCCGAACCGCTCTGCCGGAGGAATCCCTGATGAGAGAGCCAGGAGGCGGCCTCACCGATCTGCTCACGGGTGACGAGCGCCCCGAGGACCGGCATCCATGTGGCGAGCGAGAAGCGGCCGGCCGGGCCCCGGAACCGGTAGTCCTCGATCGAGGGGTCGACGAGGACGATGCCCGCCACGCGCTCGGGACGCAGCCGGGCGAAGGCCTCGGCCCGGAACGCCGCCATGGAATGGGCGACGATGACGACCCGGGAATGGCCCGCGATCGCCCGCTCCATCGCGGCGAGCTCGCCGGCGAGGTCGGGCAGCGTGCCCGGCCACCGGGTGCCGGCGAAGCCCGGACGGTCGAGCGCGATGACGTCCCGGTCGGGCATCTCCGCGATGACGGGCAGCCAGCCGGCGGCGGCGAGCGCACAGCCGTTGAGGAAGAGGACGGGATCCTTCCCCTCCCCCGCCGAGGCGGTCGCCGGGCGCTGGTAGACGGTGAAGCCGTCGACGACGGCGCGCGACCACCGCGCGAACTCCGGCTCAGCCGACATCGCTCGCCTCTCTCCGCTTCTCCGGGGACCTGTCGGCCTCGCCTCGGCCGACGACGGCGAGGTAGCCCAGGTGCGCGCTCCACGCGGCGATGGTGAGCACGGCGATCGCCTGCACATAGCCCTGACCGGAGCGCCACACGGCCTCGATGATCACCGAGGCGAGGTTGGTGACGAGGAGGACGACGAGCACGGCGACGACGCCGCGACCGTAGGGTGTGCCCAGTCTGCCGCGACGACGCAGGGCGATGACCGCGATGACCATGCTCGCCAGGGCGGCGAGCGCGACGATCGTCGAGGCGATCGTGTGGAGGAGGAAGTCGGCGCGCAGCGGGTTCGCCGTGTACTCGGCGTAGCAGACCGGATCGAAGGTCTGCGTGCACGGCAGGGCGGCGATCGCGTCTCCGATCGTGGCAAGCCCCGTGAGGCCGATTGCGATGGCGAGCGGCACCGTCGCCCGACCGAAGCGGGAGCGCCACCCGCGCACACCGAGGACGGCGATGAGGACCATGAGGGTCCCGGCGATCGCGTCCCCGCTGCGGAAGACCCAGGAGGCGGGCTGATCCATCGCGGCGAGCTCGGAGAGGTAGCCCGACAGCGGCTGCGGGTGAGGGCTGAGGAAGAGCAGCACCCACGAGTCGTAGGTGATGAGCACCCCTGCCGCGAGCAGGATTGCGAAGATCCGGCGCATCTGTCTCCGTTCGTCTCTCTGCGGTCCGGGCAACCGTCGTCGGGCGCGGCTCAGTGGCCCTTGGGCTTGGCCAGCGGGAAGGTGATCGTCGAGCGGATAGTCTGCTCGGTGAGCAGCATGACGAGCCGGTCGAGGCCCATGCCCATGCCGCCGGCGGGCGGCATCCCGTATTCGAGGGCCGTGAGGAAGTCCTCGTCGAGCTGCATCGCCTCGGGGTCGCCGCCGGCTGCCGCCAGGGACTGCGCGGTGAGCCGCTCACGCTGGAGGACGGGGTCGACGAGCTCCGAATAGGCGGTGCCGAGCTCGGAGCCGAAGATGATGAGGTCCCACTTCTCGGCGAGCATCGGGTCGGTGCGGTGCTGCCTGGTCAGCGGGGAGGTCTCGGCCGGGAAGTCCGTGTAGAACGTCGGCGCCACCGTCGATCCCTCGGCGACCTCCTCGTAGATCTCCTGGAGCAGCATGCCCCAACCCCACTTCGGATTGACGGTGAGCCCGGTTCGCGCTGCGATCCTCCGCAGGGTCTCGATCGAGGTGGCCGTCGAGACCTCCTCGCCGATCTTCTCCGAGATCGCGTCGGTGAGCGAGACGGTCCGCCATTCCTCGGCGAGGTCGATCTCGTGTTCGACGCCGTCGACGGTGCCGCGCACGACCGTGGTGCCCAGGGCCGCCTCGGCGGCGTTGATGACCATCGTGCGGGTGAGCTCGCGCATCGTGTTGTAGTCGCCGCCGGCCTGATAGGCCTCGAGCATCGAGAACTCGGGGTTGTGGGTGGCGTCGACGCCTTCGTTGCGGAAGTTCCGGCCCATCTCGAAGACCCGGTCGAACCCGCCGACGAGGAGGCGCTTGAGGTAGAGCTCGGGGGCGATGCGCAGGTAGAGGTCGAGGTTGTAGGCGTTGATGTGGGTGAGGAACGGCCGCGCGTTCGCGCCCCCGTGCACCGTCTGGAGAATCGGGGTCTCGACCTCGAGGAAGCCGCGGGACTGGAGGGTCTCGCGGATCGTGCGGAACGTGTTCGAGCGGATGACCATGAGGTCGCGCTGGCCGGTGTTCATCGTGAAGTCGAGGTAGCGCTGACGGACCTTCGCCTCGGGATCGCTCAGTCCCTGCCACAGGCTCGGCCAGGGCTGCAGGGACTTCGCCGACATCGTCCATGAGGTGACGAGGAACGACGGGGTCCCGTTGCGAGAGGTGCCCTCGCGCCCGCTCACGGAGATCCGGTCGCCGCGGGAGACCCACGCGGACAGTCGCCTCAGCGACTCCTCACCGAGCACCTCGCGTTCGCACACGAGCTGGTGGTCATGTCCCTCGCTGCGCAGGTCGAGGAAGACCACGCCGCCGTGATCGCGGATGCCGAGCACCCGCCCGGTGAGGACGGTGCCTTTCGCCGCCGCCGGTGCCGCCTCGGCGGGGTAGGGTTCGACCCCGGCCTCGAGCATCGCATCGCGCACGCCGAGGCGGTGCCTGACCTGGTCGGAGACCCGGACTCTGCCCGTGGGCGCGGGTTCGGGCGGGGCGATGTCGAGGAGCGGCGCCGCCTGCTCACGGGTGTAGATCGGCTGGCTCTCATTGCCCTTGGTGAACATCTTCGGCGGGGAGAGGAAGCCTTCGGCGATGCTCACGGCCAGACCGATGCGGGCGAGGTCGGATCCCTCCGGGTAGCAGAGCATGCGCGGCACCCACTCCGGATCGTACTTCTCGTTCGACCGATAGAGGGATTCGAGCTGCCAGAACCGGGAGAGGTAGAGGAGGATGTTGCGCACAGCCGCTTGAGCGGTCCCGCCCCGAGCTCCTTGCCCTGCTCGAACGCGGAGCGGAAGACCGCGAAGTTGAGGGAGACGGCTGCGATCCCGAGGTCTCCTGCCTCGCGCATGAGACCGGCGACCATGAATTCGGTGACGCCGTTCTCCGCGAAGGGGTGTCGGCGCATGACGTCGAGCGAGACTCCCGAGGCGCCCCACGGCACGAAGCCGAGCAGTCCGGCGGTGGTCCCTGCCAGGGTTCCCGCGTCGGCGGGGAAGAGCGCCTCGACGAAGAGGTTTCCGCCGTCGGCCGGGTCGCCGAAGCGACCGAGGGCCATCGAGAAGCCTCGTTCGTTCTCTCCGTCGCGCCATTCGTCGGCGAAGATCGCGAGCTCCTCGAGCTCAGCGGCGGGGATCTCGGACTGGTGACGGATGCGGATCGTGTAGCCGAGACCGGTCAGCTTGGTCACGGCCCGTTGGACCTCCGGCAGCGCGGAGAGCGTGAAGTCCTTCGTGTGGAGGACGGCCTCGTCGCCGACGTGGAGGACTTTGAGGCCGGCATCGTGATAGGCCTGAGCGCCCTGCTTCGAGGCGGCGAGGACGGCCGGCACCCAGCCGAAGGACTCGGCGTGCGCGACGAAGGACCGCGCGGCCGCCGCCCACTGCTGCGGCGGTCCGACCGGGTCGCTGGCGACGAGGCAGACGCCGGCGTGGACCTGGTAGGTGATGACGCAGTCGTCGGCGAAGAACGCCGAACGGTCGCGGCGGGTGCCGAAGTAGCCGAGTGAGTCCGAGGAGTGTGCGGCCAGACCTTCGCGGATCCTGCGCTCCTGATCGATGTCGATGCGCTCGGCGTCCCTGGCCGAGCGCAGGCCAGTCCAGAACGCGAGGATGATGCTTGCGCCGGTGCCGAAGCCGAAGACCGAGAGCATCCAGCTCGCCTCCGTGCTCTCCTTGAGTCCGGCGAGTTCGGCGATGATCTGGCGCGCCTGGACTCCGGTGAGCCCGCCGATGAAGTACTGGACGACGAGGATGATCGCGGCGGTGATGACGATGCCCAGCGCGAGGACACCGATGGCCTTGAGGAATCCCCGCGGCTGGGTCTTCGCGTTGTACCACCTGCGGTGGACGATCAGGCCGATGAAGACGATGACCGGCAGGATCATCCCGGTGAAGAGGTCACCGGTCATCTCGTCGGGGGCGAAGACGATGAAGCCGTAGAGGATGACGGCGTAGAGAGCGAAGATGATGGAGAGGAAGACCAGCGTGATCCACCACGCCGCCCGCTTGCGGATGGCCAAGGCTGCGGCGAGGACGATGAAGACGACCGAGGTGACGAAGTCGACCGGAGTGAATGGCACGAACCATCGCCACATGAACTCGAAGAACCGGTCGAGCCAGCTTCCGGCCGGGGTGATGAGCTGGACGAGCATGAAGACGGCGACGATCGTCAGCACTCGCGGCAGCCACCGCACGAAGAGCGGGGCCTCGGACTGGGTGGGGACGGGTGTGGGAGGCATAGGGAGAATCCTGTCATACCCATCTGAACCGAGGCTCCAGGTGAAGGGCTCACGGAGCCGCGAGAGCGGCCTTCTGCTGCTGCGTTCCCTTACCCTGTCAAGTGATCCTGCCCTCGGCTGATCCCGCCCCGAGTCCGCCTCCGGGAGCGAAACCGGAGCTTAGGTGAGCCTAATGAGAAGTGTGAGCCAGGTTATGCGATTCTCGTGACATGAAACTCGACCATGTGTCCTTCGCCAGCGAACCCGACGGTTACAGAGCAACCGCCGAGCGCATCTCGGAGCAGCTCGGAGTGGTTCCCTACGACGGTGGAGTGCATCCGCGTTTCGGTACCAGGAATCTCATCTTCCCCCTCGCGGGCGGCCATTACCTCGAAGTCGTCGAAGCCTTGGAGCACCCGGCCGCTCTCTCCACCCCCTTCGGTCAAGCCGTGCGGACCCGGTCCGAGCTCGGCGGCGGCTGGATGGGCTGGTGCGTGTCCGTCGACGACCTCTCGGAGGTCGAGACGCGCCTCGAGCGCAAAGCCGTCGACGGCAACCGCACTCCGGAGTCCGGCGAGGAGCTCAAGTGGCTGCAGATCGGAGTCAAGGGGCTCATCGCCGACCCCCAGCTGCCGTTCTTCATCAAGTGGTCCGCCGATTCGTCCCAGCACCCCTCGTCGTACAAGACCAATGAGGATGTCTCCATCGACACCCTGCAGATCGCCGGCGACCGCGATCGCCTTCGCGACTGGCTCGGCACCGACGACGCCAAGCCGATCCCGGAGATCCACATCGACTGGTCCGCGCCGCACGGTGCCCCGGGCATCATGTCGGTGACGTTCGCGACCGAGCGCAACGGTCTCGTGACGATCTGAGGCCCTGCGCCTCAGCTGTGGTCACAGAACCGAGGCGGAACCGCCCTGTGAGCGATTCCGCCTCGGTTCTGTGACCACTGTCGTCTGCGGCCGGACTCCTCCAGCCCGGCCCGGTCAGACCGGGGTCGGACCCTGGGATCCGTCTCCTGCCTCGGCGACGTCATCGCCGTCGGCGGCCCTCCTCCGTCGCAGGTGCGCGGCGGTGGCAAGTGCACCGCCGGCCGCGAGCAGGCCCGCTCCCCCGCCGAGGAGGGGCAGCGTCGCGTCTGTGCCCGTCCGCGGCAGGTCGCCTCCCGCACCGCCGGATCCGGAGCCTCCGCCGTTCGCGCCTGCACCCGAACCGCCGTTCGCGCCTGCACCGCCGGATCCGCTGCCGCCCGAGCCGGAGCCGCCTGAGCCGGAGCCGCCGGCGTCACCGGCCGCACCGGCTCCCGCCGCGGCGGCGTCCTTCGCCGCGTCCTGCGCGCCGCTCTTCGAGCCCGACGAGTCGTCCTGCGCGTTGTCCTCGTCCTCGTTCGCCCCGTCCTGGTCGCCTTCGGCTGCGGAGTTCGCGTCCTCGTCGGCGTCCCCCGGGTCCTCGGTCGGCGTCTCGGTCGGCTCCTCGCCAGCGCCCTTGATCACCTGGACGACAGTCGGCCTCGGCAGGGCGGCGAGACCCGCGTCGACATCGGTCTCATCGACGTAGTCGGGGAAGCGCGAGTGCTGGTTCGACCACTCACCGTCCTCGCCGGGGTGCTGGACGGCGACGAACGCCGAATCGTACGCGTCGTGGACGAGCGGTCCGCACACCTCGCTTTCGCGGGGAACGGAGAGGAACTGCTCGACCCGGCCGCGCTGGTCGCCGTCGATGGTCACCTTGAACAGACCGTCGCAGTACCCGATTCCCGACGGCGCACCGTCGGTCGAGATCCACAGGTTGCCCGCGGAGTCGAAGGTGACGTTGTCCGGACACGAGATCGGCGAGACCTGGTCGGCGGGGAACCCGGAGAAGTAGGTCGCGTCCCCCTGCTTCGGGTCGCCGCACACGAGCAGCAGCGTCCAGTCGAACTCGGTGCCGGTGTGGTCGCCGCCGCGTTCGGTGATCTCGACGATGTGCCCGTCGCGGTTCTCCGTGCGCGGGTTCGCCTCGTCGGCTGCTGCCTTGCCGTCGACGCCGCGGTCGGAGTTGTTCGTGCACGCGACGTAGATCCGTCCGTTGACCGGGTTCGGCTCGACGTCCTCGCAGCGGTCCATCTTCGTCGGCCCCACCTTGTCGGCGGCGAGACGGGTGTTGACGAGCACCTCGGCGACGGTCATGCCCGAGACCTGGGACTTCCCGCCCTTGACCAGCGGCAGCCATTGTCCGGCACCGTCGAACTCACCGTCGGAGGGGACCGTTCCGCTGCCGTCGATCTCACTCTTGGGCGAGTTGCCGGTGAACTTCGCGACGTAGAGATCGCCCTCGGAGAGCAGGCGCATGTTCGCAGCCCGGTCGCCCTCGACGTAGCGGTCCTTCGAGACGAACTTGTAGAGGTAGTCGAACTTCTCGTCGTCGCCCATGTAGGCCACAGCGTGCCCGGAGTCGGCGATCGTGATGTTCGCGCCCTCGTGCTTGAAGCGGCCCATGCTCGTGTGCTTGAGCGGCGTCGAGGTGGGATCCCACGGGTCGACCTCGACGATCCAGCCGAACCGGTTCGCCTCGTTGGCGAAGCCGTTCGAGTTCGTGTCGAAGCGGTCGAGGTCGGCCTCCCAGCCGTAGGCGGAGTCCTCGTTCGTCAGCCCGTAGCGCTTGTCCGCCTCCGAGGTGCCCTGCGCCCTGAAGTAGGAGTTGAAGTTCTCCTCGCCGGAGACGAGGGTTCCCCACGGAGTGAGCCCGCCCGAGCAGTTGCCGAGCGTGCCCTGGACCTTGTCGCCCTGCGGGTAGTCCTTGGTCCGCAGCAGGTCGGTGCCGGCGGCGGGTCCGGTGAAGGCGTATTCGGTGTCGATGAGGAAGCGGCGGTTGCGCTCGCCGTTGACGTCGACCTTCCACGGGGTCGTCTCATTCGCCCGGGTGAGTTCGACGACGGTGAGTCCGTGGGCGTCTCGGCTGATCGCCCGCTTCGTCGCACCGTCCATGCTGTCGGGGTACATGATGGCGTCGTTGGTGTATTCCTGGTTGGCGAAGAGCACGGCCCGGCTGCCGTCACCGGACTCGTCGATCTGGATCTGGAGGAAGTCGTTGTTGTAGCCGAACTGACGTCGCTGCGCCTCGACGCTCTGGTTCTCGGGATCGAACTTCGGTGAGTCGGGGAAGATCGGATCTCCCCACCGGATAATCGGATGCCACGAGTAGCCGTCGGGAACGATGAGGTCGTCGACCTCGGCGGGCACCGGGTCGATCGCGGAGAAGTCGAGGGTCCCGGCGGGGGCCGCTGCCGCCCGACGGGCGGTGGGACTCGGTGCCGTGGTCACTGCGATGGCCAGCGCCCCGGCGGCCGAGGCGCCGAGCACGGCCCGGCGGGAGAGCTGCGCCCCGACGATGTCACGGAAGTAGCCGTTGGACGAGGTGTTGCAGATCGCCTTGCTGCACGCGTTGTCGCATTTGAGCGCGCAGGTCACAGGACTCCGCTTGCCACGCACGTGTCCGGCCATGGGCAGCAGTTCGCGCAGTGGTGCCATCATTCGTCTCCTCGGGGGTCGATGTCAGGGTCCGCACCGGCATCCGGCGCTCACCCGGTCGAGGTTTCCAGGGGAGGTTTTCCCTGGCCCGACCATATGGTGAACCGGGGATGAACCGGCGCTGACCAGTGCATTTCGTCATGGAGAACTGACCTAAATGCCCGGGGCCGCTTCCCGGCAGGGCTCGTTCCCCCACCCTCCGCCGGGACGTCAGGTGGTCCCGTTCCGTGCGGACTCAACCAGGGTCGACGAGGCTGAGCACCCCGGGGGCGAGGAACCCGACGACATCGATGAGCGTGTGCGCCCACACGATGGGCATGAGCCGGCGGGTGCGCATATAGAACCAGCCGAAGATGATCCCCATGGCGACATTGCCGATGAACGGCCCGATCCCCTGGTAGAGGTGGTAGCTGCCGCGGAAGAGCGCGAGGGCGATGATGATCGTCCACGGGCCGTATCCGAGCTGTCGCAGCCGCTCGGCGCCGAAGCCGAAGATGAGCACCTCTTCGAGGACGCCGTTCTTCGCCGCCGCGAGCAGGAGGACGGGGATCGTCCACCAATGATCGCCGAGGTTGGCCGGCTGGACCTCGGCTGTGATCCCGAGTGCCCGGCCGCCCGCGTAGACGGCGAGGGTGCCGAGACCGATGACGAGGAAGAGGAGGACGCCCTGTCCGAAGTCGTGCACCGCCTTCCCCTGCACTCCGAGACGCTGGGCGAGCGGCTTCGGGTCGGGATCGCGGGTGAGCAGGTAGAGGGCGAGGGCGACGGGGACGAGGCTGAAGCCGATGTCGAGGAGCTGGTAGACGAGGTCGAAGATCGGTCGGGGGTTGAGGGAGGTGTTGAGTTTGGCCTCGGCGTCGCTGATCGGTCCGCGGGTGACGATGTCGAGGAGGCGCACGACGGCGTAGACCGCCGACTGCCCGAGCGAGAGTGCGGCGACGAGCCCGAGTTCGAACCACAGGCGTCGCCGCTCCTTCGGTGCGAGTTCGCTCGCTGTGCTCATCGCTCCTCCTCGCCTCTGGGCTCAGTGCTTCGCTTCATCGCCTCGCGCATCGCCGCCGTCATCGGTGCGCGCTCCGGGACCGCCGCCTGCCCCCGCACCGGTCGTCGCGGTCGCCGTCTCCCTCTCGGCACGCGCCTCGGCGGCGTCGAGGACTTCTCCGCGGGCCATGTTCTTCACCCGCCTCTTCTCGGCTCGGCGCTCCTTCGCCCCCTCGAGGAGGAGATAGAGGACGGGGACGAGGATGAGGGTGAGGATCGTCGAGCTGACGAGGCCGCCGATGACGACGATCGCCAGCGGCTTGGAGATGAACACTCCCCCGCCGGTGAGCCCGAGCGCCATCGGCACGAGCGCGAAGATCGTCGCGGCCGCGGTCATGAGGATCGGCCGGTAGCGCAGCCGGGCACCCCCGACGATCGCCGGTCGCAGCTCGACGCCGCGGGCGCGGAAGTGGTTGATGAGGTCGATGAGGACGATCGCGTTCGTCACGACGATGCCGATGAGCATGAGCAGGCCGATCATCGCCGTCAGCCCCATCGCCGTGTCCGTGAGGAGGAGCAGGGCGATCGATCCGGTCGCTGCGAAGGGGATCGAGACGAGGAGGATGAGCGGCTGGAGCAGCGACTTGAAGGTCGCGACCATGATGACGAAGACGATGAGGATCGCAGCGAGCATGGCGAGGCCGAGCTGCGAGAACGCGTCCTGCTGCTCCTCGGTGGCGCCGCCGGTGTCGACGGAGACCTCGTCGGGCACATCGACCTCGCCCAGTGCCGACTGCACCGCGGCCGACACCGCACCGAGGTCGTCGCCCTCGGGGGTCACGGACACCGTCGTCGACCGCTGGCTGTTCGTGTGCCGGATGTTCGGCGCGGTCGTGACCTCCTCGACGTCGGCGACGTCGTCGAGATCGATGAGACGCGGCTCAGCGGCCGGCGCAGCACCCGCGCCCGCCCCGGCGCCCGTGCCAGCACCCGCACCGGTGCCTGCACCCGCACCAGCACCAGCACCGGTGCCTGCCCCGGCTCCCGCGCCGGAGCCTGCCCCGGTCGGTGCGTCGGGGGTCTCCGGCTTTCCGGGGATCTGCAGGTCGCGCAGCTCCTCGACGGTGTTCGCCTCCCGGTCGAAGAGGAGGACGGAGTGGGTGACGTCGTCGATGATCACCTCTCCGATGCTCTGGCCTCGCATCGCGCGCTGGACGTACTGACCGATCGCCGCCTCGGTGAGGTTCTCCTCGGCGGCCTTCTCCTGGTCGACCTTGACCTCGATGACGGGTTGGACGGCTTCGACGTCGCTCGTCACCGACTGCGCTCCGGGCACATCCTCGAGGCGTTGGGCGACCTTCTCCGTGGTGTCCTCGAGGACGGCGGTGTCGCTCGAGGTCAGGGTCACGTCGATGGTCTGCGCGCCCGGTGCCGAGCTCTGGTCCTGGAGTTCGACCTGTCCGACACCCTCGAGGGCATCGAACTTCCTCTGCAGCTCCGCGCTGATCGACTGCGCGGAGGTGCCCGGCTTCGCGTTGACGATGAACGTGCCGCTCAGCTCGGAGTCGTCGGCGAACCCGAACGTCGAGCCGCCGATCGAGACCTGGTAGGACTCGATGCTGTCATCGGCGACGAGGATGTCCTCGACCTGCTGCGACTGCTCGGAGGCCTCGTCGAGGTCGGTGCCCGGGTCGAAGGTCTGCGTGACCTGCAGCTGCTCCTGCCCGGTGTCGCCGAAGAGTTCGGTCTTCAGCTGCGGGACCATCGCCCCGGTGCCGGCGAGGATGATGAGCGCGGCGACGATCATGAGCACCGGGTGCTTCGTCGAGAACGAGATCACCGGGAGGTAGGTCCTCTGCAGTCGTGTGACCGGTGAGCGCAGGGCGGCGAGCTCATCGACCTCGGCGGCCCCCGACGCTCCCGCTGCGGCGCCGAGCCCGGCGGCTCGGCCTGCGGGGACGACCCCTTCGTCGGTCTCGACGTCGCCGCCGGCGTCGTGGCGGCCGGCGGCGGTGATGCTCTGCTTCTTCGCAGCCTTGCGCGCGGCCCTCTTCTCCGCCCGCCACTGCGTGAGCATCTGCCTGCGGCTCTGCCTGATCTCCGCCTTCTCCTCCCGCGTGAGCCTGACCTTGGCCTCCCGCTGGCGAAGGAACCAGTACGCGAGGACGGGGACGATGGTGAGCGCGACGAAGAGGCTCGAGAGCAGCGCGATCGTCGCGGTGAGCGCGAACGGGCGGAACATCTCCCCGGTCTGGCCGGTGACGAAGGCGAGTGGGAGGAAGACGGCCACCGTGGTCAGGGTCGAGGCGGTGATGGCTCCGGCCACCTCGGCGACGGCTGCGAGGATGTTGGCGAACTTGTCGCCGCCGGCCGCATGCCGCCTGCGGATGGCCTCGATGACGACGATCGAGTCGTCGACGACGCGGCCGACGGAGATCGTCAGCGCCCCGAGGGTGAGCATGTTGAGCGTCTCCCCGCCCATCCACAGGCCGATGAGGGCGATGAGGAGGGAGAGCGGGATCGAGATCGCAGTGATGATCGTCGCGCGCACGGACAGGAGGAAGACGAGGATGACGAGGACGGCGAAGACGAGGCCGAGCATGCCCTCCTTGAGAAGGTCGTCGATCGACTGCTCGATGAACGGGGCCTGGTCGAACGCGGAGACGAACTCCGTGTTGTCGCCGAGCGTCTTCGCGAGCTCCGGCAGCTTCGCCGAGACCGCGTGGGAGACGTCGACGGTGTTCGCATCCGACTCCTTCATCACCGACAGTGACAGGGAGGGTTTGCCGTTGGTGCGGGAGATCGATTCGATTGGGGCGTCGGCGATCGCGACGTCGGCGACATCGGAGAGCTTGACCGGACCGTCGGTGCCGGAGACGACGAGGTCCTTGATCGCGTCGACCGATCGGATGCGGGACCCGACCTCGACCGGGGCTGTCCCGTCGCCGCCTTCGAGGTCGCCCGCCGAGGTGGGGACGCCGTTGGCCTGGAGCACGCCGGCGATCTCGTCGATGCTCGCCCCTTCGTCCTCGAGGTCGTCCTCGCGGATGCGGATCTCGACCTGCTTGGTCTTCGCGCCGGCGATCTGGACCTGGGAGACGCCGTCGACCTTGGAGAGCTCGGGTTCGACGAAGTCGTTGAGCTCTGCGGCGAGCTTGTCCTCGTCGGCGTCGGAGGTCACGGAGAGGGCGAGGACGGGTATGTCGTCGGTGCTCAGGGTGAGCACATTGGGTTCGACTCCGTCGGGCAGCTGGGGCTGGACCTGGGAGACGGCGCGTTGGAGGGACCGGACGATGTCGTCGGAGTTCTCGCCGTACTTCGTGCTCACGGTGATCGTGGCGCTGCCGGCCGAGGACACCGAGGTCATGTCCTCGACCTCCGGCAGGGGTGAGAGCGCTGCTTCGAGCGGGTCGGTGACCTCACTCTCCACGGCCTGCGGCGTGGCCCCTTCATAGGTCGCGGTGACCGTGGCCTGGGGATTGTCGAGGGAGGGGAAGAGCTCCTGCTTGAGTGCTCCTGCTCCGATGACGCCGAAGATCACGGCGACGACGGAGATGAGGGCGATGAGCGCTCGGTTCTTCAGACTCAGGCGGGTGAGAAAGCTCACGTGGGCTCTTTCTGCTCGGGTGGCCGGCTGGGTCACCGGCGCTCGGCGACACCACGCTCATCTTAGTGACCCGGCGCCGCGCATTCTCCTCAGTGCACCCTGTGCAGGTTCTGCGAACCCTCAGCCGCACCGACGCGGTCATCCGACAAATACGCGGTTAGCAGACCGCGTATTTGTCGGTTCACCGCGTCGGAGTCAACGCAGCTCTCGCGGGCGGGTCTCGCGTCCGGTGAGCCAGTACGCGGCGGCGATGACGGCGAGTGCCCCGGTGAGCGCGAACGCCCACGAATAGCCGGCGTGGTCGACGATGACTCCGGCGAGGACGGGCCCGAGGATCGCACCCCCGTCGAGCGCCATCTGGTACTTCGCGAGTACCCGCCCGCCTTTGCGCTCACGGCCGACGACGTCGGCGACCGTGGCCTGCTGGGCGGGATTGGCCAGCCCGGAGCCGATTCCGGCGAGTATCGAGAGGGCGAAGAAGACCCAGAGCGCATCGGTGAAGGCGAGCGCGGCAGTCGAGAGGCCGAGCGTGAGCAGACCCCAGATGATGAAGGGCCTGCGTCCGTAGGTGTCGGCGAAGCGGCCGACGAGTGCGACGGCCGCCGCGTTGCCGAGGGCGAACATCGTCAGCGCGAGTCCGGCCGCCGCAGTGTCGGCGCGCAGCGCCTGGATCGCGAACAGGGGGTAGATCGCCACCCGGATGCCCATCGCCGACCAGCCCTGGACGAACGCGGAGACGAGTGCGGCACGGTACGCGGAGTCCCGCCACGCCTGCCGGAACGTCATCACCTCCTGCGCGGGCTGATCCGCGGCTGCGGCGATCCGCGCCCGGCCGAGCCTCGTCGCCGATCCCGCCGAGGCGGTCGAGGCGAGGAAGATCCGCACGACGACGGCGGCGACGACGAGGCCTGCGGCGTAGATGATGAACGGCACGCGCATCCCCCACCCGGCCATGAGTCCGCCGAGGACCGGTCCGGCGATGTTGCCGACGAGGAACGCCGTGGCGTACGTGCTCGACGCCTTCGCGCGGGCGTCGACGGGGGCCAGTCGGATGATGAGCGCCATCGCGGAGACGGTGAACATCGTCGATCCGATGCCGCCGAGTCCCCGGAAGACGAGGAGCTGCCAGTAGTTCTGGGCGAAGGCCACGGCCGCGGTGGAGGCGGCGACGATGAGGAGACCCGTGATGTAGATCCGACGTTCGCCGAAGGCGTCGACGAGGCGACCCGATGTGGGTGAGAAGACGAACCGGAAGAGGGCGAAGGAGGAGACGACGATCGACGCCGCGGTCACCCCGAAGTCGAAGCTCGCGGCGAACTGCGGGAGGACGGGGGCGATGATGCCGTAGCCGAGCGCGACGATGAAGGCCGCAGCGACGAGGACGTAGATCTCGGTAGGCAGCCGCCTCGTCGTCGACGGGTTCTCGGCTGCCTGGTCCTCGCCCTTCACAGGGTGTCGAGGAACTGGTCGGGGTCCGGCCGGGGTCGGGTGCCCGCGGCGAGCCGCGCGCGGTACCGTTCGGGGACCGAGCCGATGTAGAACCAGCCCATGAGCAGCTCGCCGTCCCTGAGGCGGTGGAGCCTGCGCACGGCCGGCGCGTTCGTCAGGTGCCCGCTGCGCCACATCACTCCCCATCCGGCCTGCCAGAGGGCGAGTTCGAGGAGGTGACCGGCTCCCGCCGCGGTCGCGTGCTGCTCCCATTCGGGGACCTTCGGGTGCGGGGTCGGCGACGAGACGAGCGCGAGGAGCAGTTCGGCCCGCAGCGGCTTCGTATTGAACTCACCGTCCTTGCGCGTAATGCCGTCGGCTTCGTCGAGGGCCTCACCGAGGCGGATCCGGTCGTCTCCCCGGAGGATGAGGAAGCGCCACGGTTTGAGAGCCTTGTGGTCGGCGACGGTGGAGATGATGCGGATGATCTCTCGGAGGTCGGAGTCGCTCGGCGTCTCCGGGCCCACCTTGGAGATCGAACGCCGGGTGGCGATCGCGTGGAGCACCGGATCGGTGAGTGAGTCGATCGAACTCGGGGCGGAGTAGTCCGGTCCGGTGCGCCCTCTGTCCGCCTTCGCGGGAGCGAGACGGGCACCGTCGGCGGCAGCGGGTGATTCGCCGGCGGAGCCGAAGCCGCCGCCCGCGGCGTCACCGACGTTCGTCTCGTCGCCGACACTCGTCCCGTCGCCGATCGCAGCACCGCCGACGACCGTGCTGTCCTCGACGGCTCCCGCGCCGAGGCGAGTGAGGGATTCCCTGGCCGCGAGCTTCATCGCCCACGGACCGGTCTCACCGTCGAGGAAGTACGCCCGTGTCAGCTCCCGTTCGTGGTCGGGCCGCTCGCGTTTCCTCCGGCGCTTGTCCTTCTTCGCGCACCCGGACTTCTTCCTGCTCCCCATTCAGCTCACCCAGTTCGCATAGGCCTTCCGTGCCTGCGAGAGTTTGGGGTCGATGATCACCCGGCAGTAGCCGTTGTCGGGATTGTTCGAGTAGAAGTCCTGGTGGACCGTCTCAGCGGGGTAGAAGACACCGAGCGGTTCGAGGGTCGTGACGATGGGCTTGTCAAAGTACTCCTGGGCCGCTTCGATCGCCTCGGCGAACCGGGCCTTCTCCTCCTCGTCCCGGTAGAACATCGCCGAACGGTACTGTGTGCCGACGTCGTAGCCCTGCCGGTTGAGGCTCGTCGGGTCGTGCCCGGTGAAGAAGAGTCCGAGGATGATGCTCTCGGGCACGATCTCGGGATCGAAGGTGACCTGAAGGGCTTCGGCGTGACCGGTCGTGCCCGAGCACACCTCACGGTAGTGCGGGTCGGTGGTGTGACCGCCGGTGTATCCGGAGATCACCGAGGTCACGCCCGTGGTGCGCTGGTAGACGGCGTCGAGGCACCAGAAGCAGCCTGCGCCGAGGGTGAGAGTGCGGAGTTCGCTCATAACAGGTACAACGACGTCCGTGTCCGCTTATTCCCGCACCGCTCAAGCACCGTCGGTGCGGAAGGTGAGGTCCTCGGGTGCCGGCCAGTCCGCGAGCGTGAGGGGCGCTTCGATGCTCACCGCCGCGAGGTCAGCGTCGTCGACGTCCTCGCCGTCGATGACGTCGGGCTCCACCCACCCTTCGATCCCCTCGGGGTGAAGGGTTCCCGGTGCTGAGGCGCCGAGGTTGTCGGCCGTCATCGCCGCGACCTCGGCATCGAGCTCGGCATCGACTCCGTAGAGGTCGATGCGGTCGAGGAGTCCGTCCCGGATGTCGAGGCTGAGTTCGTAGAGTGCGGGGTCAGCGCTGGATCCGGACCTGTCCGCGTCCCGCTCGAAGAGCGCACTGACCGGGTAGGTGTGGTTCGCCGGGATCGCCCTCGGAGCCTCTGCGTCGAGGTACACGTCGATGCTCGAGACGTCCTCTTCGGCGAGCAGAGCGGAGAGGTCGGCATCGGAGAGCTCGATCGGATCATCCCCGGGGAACTGCTTCCTCGAGTAGGGCACCGTGATGAAGAAGCGGCCGTGGTCGAGCTGGGCGCGGATGACCTCGGCGACGTCCTGGGACTGCGGGTGGGGTTCGTCGAGGAGGGCGTCGAGGGAGGCCCGCACGTGTGCGGGGAGTTCGATCTCGACGGGGGCGACGTCGATGTGCCCGTCGAGGGCTTCGCGGGCGACGAACTCCTCGGCTCTGTCGACGGCGAAGGCGGTGCCCGCGACGACCGAGGAGTTGATGACGGCACCCAGTCCGCGACCGAGCCCGTCGGGCAGCTTCTCGTCCCAGGAGTCCTTGAGGTTCTGGATCGGTCCCCAGAGCATCCAGCTCGCAGCACCGGCCGCGGCGGCGGCTGCGAGGTTGAGGAACGCCCGCGACCTCCACGTCGCATCCTCGATCCACCAGGCCTCCGGATCGCCGCCGTCGACGTATCCGAACGGTTCGTCCTCGGCGTAGCGGGCAGGCTCTCCCGCCTCGGTGCCGCCGGGGGCGACGAGGTCGACATCGGTGTCCGCGAAGGCCCTCGTCCCGCCGAGCCACGTCATCGCTGCGGTGGCGACGGCGTAGGCGGCCCGTGCCGTGTTCTGGTGCTCGGCGGCGAAGTCGCGGCGGCGGACGATGCTCAGCGCACCGGAGCCGATGGTCGAGACGGTGCGGACGAGGAGACGGTGGCGTGCTGGGATGTCGGGAAGGCGCATGCCCTCATCGAATCATGCGCACCTGAGGTGCGCGTGTGAGTCTCCCGGCCACGACCCGAACCGCCCCGGCGCACCGTGCGCCGAGATTCCGGCAGCGTCGTCAGAGCACCGGCAGCGTCGTCAGAGCAGCAGGCCGCTCGGCAGGGTGAACCCGAGTTCCGTCGCAGCCCGCTGGGTCGAGGGCTCGTTCCACAGTCTCGCGACCGCCGCGTTCGTCGACAGGGACCGCATCTCGGCCTTGTCGAGGAAGAGGATGCCGTCGAGGTGGTCGGTCTCGTGGGCGACGATTCGCGCCGACCAGCCGGTGACCTCCTCGTCGATGGGCGCACCGGTGAGGTCGACTCCGCGCAGCCCGATCGTGCGGGGCCGGGCGACGACGGCCTGGTAGCCGGGGATGGACAGGCACCCTTCGTAGAAGGCGGCGAGCTCACCGGTGACCGGTTCGTACTGTGCGTTGAGCACGGTGCGCAGCGGCAGCGGCTCGCGTTCGCGGACGGCGGCGACCTCGGCGCTCACGGCTGCGGGATCCTCGGCGACGAAGATCGAGAGTCCGACGCCCACCTGGGGGCCTGCGAGTCCGACACCGGGGGCCTCGCGCATCGTCTTCGCCATCACCTCGGCGAGGCGGGCCAGGGTCGCGTCGTCGACCTGACCGGAGTACGGCAGCACCGGGGTGCGGAGGATCGGATCGCCGGCCCCGACGATCGGGGCGATGCCGTCGTGGGCGTCCGCCGCGGCGAGGACCTCGTCGATCTGCTGAGCGACGATCGCGTCGGTGAGGTGCATGGGCTCAGCGGGCGCGGGCGACGATGAGTTCGGCGTGCTTGAGCAGCGGCGCGTCGATCATCTTCCCCTCGTAGGCGAACGCGCCCTTCTCCGATCCGGCGCGGTCGAGGACGCCACGGGCCCATTCCAGCTGCTCGTCGCTGGGGCGGAAGGCCTCGCGGACGACCGGGACGTGGTTGGGGTGGATGGAGACCTTGCCGCTGAACCCGGATTCGACGGCGTCCTCGGCTTCCTCGCGGAGGCCGTCGAGGTCGGGGATGTCGGCCCAGATCGAGTCGAGCGCGTGCTTGCCGTGGGCGCGCGCGGCGAGCAGCGTCGAGCTGCGGACATGGGAGACGACGTCGCGCCACGTGCCGTCGGCGCGGCGTGAGGATCCCCCGCCGAGGTCGGCGATGAGGTCCTCGGAGCCCCACATCAGCCCGTAGACGTTGGGGGCGGCGGCGATCTCGGCGGCGGCGAGCGCCCCGCGGGCCGTTTCGATGAGGGCGATGACCTCGAAGCCGGAGAGGATCGTGAGGTCGGAGGCGGATTCCGCCTTCGGCAGCATCACGGCGGTGTAGTCGGTGCGCTCGAGCATCCGCAGGTCCTCGCCGAGGTGGTCGGAGTCGCGGGGGTTGACGCGCACGACCGTGCGGGTCGGGTCGAGCGGGTAGTCGACGATCGCTTCACGGGCGTCTGACTTGTCCGCGTCGTTGACCGCGTCCTCGAGGTCGAGGATGACGATGTCGGAGCGTTCGGCGGCCTTCTGGAACCGGTCGGGCCGGTCGCCGGGGACGAAGAGCCAGGCGGGGGCGAATTCGAGGGCCATGGGTGCTCTCCTCACTCTCCGGTCGACGACTGCTGGGACTGGGCGCTCGCGTCCGCGGCGGTGGACGCGGAATCCGAGGTCCCGGACTGCGCTGTCGCGTCCGCGGCGGGGGCCGCGGACTCAGCGGCCACCTCGGCGTGGGAGGAGTCGAACATCATCGTCTGGCGCACGGCCTTGGCAACGAGTTGCCCGTTCTGGTTGTACCCGCGGTGTTCGAGGGTGACGATGCCCTGCCCGGGACGGGACTTCGAGGCGCGCTTGTCGAGGATCGTGGTCTCCGCGTAGAGGGTGTCGCCGTGGAAGAGCGGGGCCGGGAAGCTCACCTCGGAGAAGCCGAGGTTGCCGACGATCGTGCCCTGCGTGAGCTGGGAGACGGAGAGGCCGATGAGCGTGGCGAGCGTGAACATCGAGTTGACGAGGCGCTGGCCGAAGGGCTCGGTCTCGGCGAAGGCGGCGTCGAGGTGGAGGGCCTGGGTGTTCATCGTCACCGCGGTGAACCACGTGTTGTCCGCCTCAGTGATGGTCCGGCCCGGCGCATGCTTGTACACGGTGCCGACTTCCATCTCGTCGAGCCACAGTCCGCGCTGCTCGACGACCTTGCTCTCGCTCATTCTCCGCTCCTTCGTCGTGATGGTCTTCACCTTACCGTCCGCCGATGACGCGGCCGTCGCCCGGTGGGAGGTCGACGGTCCCCGGCTCAGGGGCGACGCGGGAGGACGAGCGCGCCGAGCGCTGCGGCTGCGGCGGCGACGGCGAACGCAGGGACCGCGCCGGCGGCGGTGATGAGGACACCGACGAGCGGGGCGCCGAGCGCCTGCCCGAGGGCGAGGACGAGGAAGCCGAGGCCGACGCCGGCAGCCGGATCGTCGGGACGCAGCTCGGTGCCCCAGAGGAGGAGCAGACCGGTGAGGACGATGTAGACAGCACCGAAGACCGCTGCCGCCGTCCAGGCGGCTGGGAGGAGGCCTGGGACGAGGGCGAAGGCGATGGTGACGGCGGCGAGGACGAGCATCGACAGCGTCCAGGCAGGGCGCAGGCCCAGCCGCGACACGGCATCGCCGGTGACCGCCCCGACGAGTCCGCACACCCCGAGCAGGATCCAGGCGATCGCCGAGGCGGTCGGACCGATCCCCTCGGCCCCGCCGAGGAGGTCGCGGCCGAACGTCCACACCGCTGAGCTGGCGAGCCCCATGAGTGCGGCGGCCGCGATGAGCCGGGCACTGCCCGGTCGCAGCAGCGGCCGAGGCAGGAAGGACCGCTGACGGGTCGGCTCACGGTCCGCGGGAGCCTGTCCGGCGCCCCGACCCGGTACGGCGAGATACGTCCAGACGGTGACGACTGCTGCGACGAGCGCGAACGCGAGCCACGCGAGTCTCCACTCATCGACGGTGAGGAGAGCGACCGGTCCGGCGACGGCGACGCCGGCGCCCGTGCCGGCGTTGATGACCGTCTGCGTCCGATCGCGGACGGGAGCTCTCACGGCTCGGGCGACCGCGCCGGCGAGCGGTGGGGAGGCGACTCCGGTGCTCGATCCGGCGATGAGGACGCCTGCCGCGAGGACGATCGCATTCGGCGCGAGGGCGACAATCGCGATGCCGAGCGTGGCGATCGCACCGGCGCTGACGGCGACGAGACGAGCGCCGAGGCGAGGGGTGAGGATCGTGGAGGCGACGATCGCCGCGCAGTAGGCGACGTACGAGCCGGCGGCGATGGTGCCGGCGAGCTGCGCATCGAGGCCGAACTCGGCGCGGAACGCGGGCAGGAACATGCCGTATGCGAACCGGGCCAGTCCGTAGCAGACGGCGATGAGGCTCAGCCCTGCCGCCGTCAGCCACAGGGTGCGGCGACGGCTGAGGAACGTCGTCGATGCCATCGTCGGCCTCCTCGGGGTGTCGATGACGGAACTTCACAGGTCTGTGAAACAGTCTGCAGGCAGGTACACTGATCTGTAAAGTCTCGGTGCAGGCGAACCGGACGGCGCGGGCCACGTTCGTGGCCACCTACAGAGCAGGGAAGGGAGCAGCGATGAGGCCAGACCCGCACGACGACCTCACTCCCCCGCAGCTGACCCCGGGGGCGCGACGGATCCTCGAGACGGCCGCCGAGCTCTTCTACTCCCACGGCATCCACGCCGTCGGCGTCGACACGATCGCCGAGGAGTCGGGTCTGACGAAGCGGACGCTCTATGACCGCTTCGGGTCGAAGGACGCCCTCGTCGCCGCCTACCTCCAGGTCAGACATGAGGTCTGGTGGGCTCGCCTGGAGAAACGCCTGGCCGCGCTCTCGGCGGAGTCGACACCGGGCAGCCGCGCGCTCGCGGTCTTCGACTCCTACACGCTCGACTCCGATTCGACCGATCGCGGCTGCGCCTTCGTCAACGTCTCCGCCGAGCTTCCGCCCGAGCATCCTGGGCGCGGCGTCATCCGCGCGCACAAGCGCGCGGTCGAAGCCCTGCTCGCGGACATCCTTGCCGGCAGCTCCGATTCCCGGTCGCTCGCCGAGCACGTCTTCCTTCTCCTCGAGGCAGGCATCGTCCATCGCGGCATCGACGGCGACGACCGCCGCCTGGTCCGGGCGCGCCGCCTCGTCGAGGACCTCGTGACTCCCTGAGCGCCCGAGCACAGTTCGGCTAGAGTCGACACCATCATGGCTGTCATCCGCTCGCTCTTCGTCGTCACGCACCCTGAGGCGGAGCATCACCTCGAGGGCCGGGTCGGCGGCTGGCATGACTCCGCGCTGACTGAACGAGGTCGCCGGCACGCGCGTGCGATCGGAGCAGAGCTGCGCCGCCGGATCACCGGACCCGCCGAGGTGATCTCCTCCGACCTCGCCCGAACGTGGGAGACGGCCGAGGCCATCGCCGCGGAGCTCGGCACAGCCGCCCTGGCCGATCCGCGCTTGCGTGAGATCTCCTATGGCATCGCCGAGGGCCGTGAGCAGTCGTGGCTCGATGAGCGCTTCGTCTTCCCGCCCGCCGTCGGCGATCGCCTCGACCACGATGTCGGCATCGACGGCGCCGAGACCCGACGCACCGCCGGTGAGCGCGTGTACGCGGCCGTCGACGAGGCGCTGACCCGGGAAAGCGCCTGCCAGGTCATCGTCACCCACGGCTTCGCCCACACGTTCGTCGTCGGCCGGTGGCTCGAACTCCCCCTCGAGGCGATGGGCCGGGCCACGTTCGCCACCCGACCGGGAGGGATCACCGAGCTGCGCGAGGACGATGCCTTCCGCAATCGGACGGTGCATTCCCTCGCCGAGGTGGGCCACCTCGGCGGGGACTGAGAGTCGGCGCCCTGTCCGCTCTGTGACGATCTCCACGACAGAACCGTCCGGACGGTATAGAGTCGCATCTGCGCATGGCTCTCAGCCGGCGCGCAGCGCAGGACGAACGGTCAAAGGAGACCACAGCCGATGATGGACAGGGACTTCCGCACAGAACTCGACCGCCGCCTCGACCTCTACGAGGACCCCGAGAGCGACGAGGGCATCCTCGATCCCCTGCCGTGGCGCGACCTCGGCCTCTCCGTCGCCGTCCTCGCCGTCCTCTCCGCAGCCCTTCTCGCGTGGTGCCTGCTGTGAGCCGGGCACCGCGCCGCTTCCAGCGCACCGCTCTGGCCGACGCCGGATCGACGAGCGATCTGCCGCTGCTGACCAAGGATCGGATCTGGAGCTTCTGGGACTTCTCGGCGGCGAACATCGGCCTGGCGATCGCGACCTGGGCCTTCCTCCAGGGCGGGGCCGTCGCCTACTACGTCGGAGCGAAGGAGGCCGTGGCGAGCATCGTCATCGGCTACGGGATCTCGATCTTCCTCGTCGCCCTCGCCCCGTGCATCCCCGCTATCCGCTACGGGATCGAGCAGTTCGTCTCCCTGCGCTCGGCCTTCGGCACCGGCGGCGCCCGGGCGATCATGCTCGCCCTCTCCGCCCTGCTCGCCGCCGCGTGGGCCGCGGTGCTCGCGATCATGTGCGGCCACGCGTTCGCGAACGTGTGGAATGCGCTCTTCGGCACGGACTTCGCGACCGACAGCCTCACCGTCAAACTCATGGGGCTGTCCGCGGTCGTCGTCTCGTGGGTCATCCTCATGCGCGGCCCGACCTCGATCGAGACGGTCAACAAGATCGTCGCGCCGGGGCTCGTCGTCGTCACCCTCGTCATGCTCGTCCTCATCTTCACCCAGGTCGGGTGGTCCGAACTCGTAGCCCTCCCGCCCCTGGCCTCCGACGTCGACCGGCACATGGCGTTCATGCTCGCGATCGAGCTCAACATCGCCGGCGGCCTCGCATGGTGGCCGAACGTCGGCAACCTCGCCCGCCTGACGAGAAGCTCGCGGGCGGCGTACTGGCCGAACATGATCGGCCTCTTCCTCGCCTCGGTCATCGCCGCGGTCGTCGGTGCGTTCTCGGCGCTCGCACTCGGCTCGGACGACCCGACACAGTGGATGATCCCCCTCGGCGGCTTCGTCCTCGGCGGACTGGCGCTCGTCTTCGTCGGCTTCGCGAACATCACCTCGATCGTCGCCCAGGGTTATGCCGCACTCGTCGCTGTGCGCGGAGGCACCGGCAACATCGGCCGGAGGATGCCCTGGCCGGTGCTCGGGGCGGTCATCCTCATCCCCGCCGTCGTCCTCGTCTTCTTCCCCGACGCCACCTACAACAACTATGGTCGGTTCGTCTCGTGGGGTGCGATCGTGCTCGGACCGCTGTGCGCGATCCAGCTCGTCGACTTCTTCGTCCTGCGCAGGCAGCGCCTCGACATCCGCGCGATGTACGACAACCGATCCGGCTCCCCGTATCACTACACCGGCGGGTTCAACCTCGTCGCCTTCGCCTCGATGGCCGCCGGTGCGCTCGTCTACGCGCTCCTCCTCAACCCGGTCGACTACGTCCCGTCCGAACCGTTCCGTTGGCTCACGGCGTCCCTGCCGTCGATGGCGGTCGCCGGCGGCCTCTACTGGGTGCTGTCGAGAACCGTCTCGATGCGCCTCGGACAGGGAGGATTCACCTCGTCATCCGACTGAAGCGTCGAAAGCCGACTAGGCTAGGAGGCAGGCGCTTCGGCCCCCGGACTAGCACGAGGAGAGTCATGGATCGCGAATCGATCGAATGCTGGCTGACCGACATGGACGGTGTCCTGGTCAGGGAGAACAGCGCCCTGCCCGGTGCCGCCGAGCTGCTCGCCCAATGGCGGCGGGCCGACATCCCGTTCCTCGTGCTCACGAACAATTCGATCTACACGGCCCGGGACCTCTCTGCGCGCCTGCGCTCGAACGGGCTCGAGGTCCCCGAGGCGAACATCTGGACCTCGGCGATGGCCACGGCCGATTTCCTCTCCCACCAGGTCGAGCACGGCACGGCCTACGTCGTCGGCGAGGCGGGACTGACGACGGCCATCCACGAGGCCGGGTTCATCATGACCGAGCACGACCCCGACTTCGTCGTCGTCGGCGAGACCCACAATTACTCCTTCGAGGCGATCACGAAGGCGATCCGGCTCATCGATGCGGGCTCGCGCTTCATCGTTACCAACCCCGACGCGACCGGCCCGAGCCCCGAGGGCGTTCTCCCGGCGACCGGCGCGATCGCGGCCCTCATCACGAAGGCGACGAACCGGGTGCCCTACGTCGTCGGCAAGCCCAATCCGATGATGTTCCGCTCGGCGCTCAACAAGATCGGAGCGCACTCGATCAGCACGGCGATGATCGGCGACCGCATGGACACCGACATCATCGCGGGCATGGAGGCCGGCATGCACACCGTCCTCGTCCTCTCGGGGATCTCCACCGCCGAGGATGTCCGGAAGTATCCGTTCCGCCCCGACGAGATCCTCGACGGCGTCTACGACCTCCTCGACGTCCCACTCGAGGAGCAGGGCAGCCTCGGCGCAGACGTCACCGGTTCCGCGTAGGCGCCGGTCGTATCGCGGCGCCCCCGAGGCGGATCCGGTCCGATATCCGGCCCGATTTCGCATCGGATCCTCCTCGGGGAGGCGTTCCGCACTCCGCGCGCCGCGCTAGACTCGCAACTGCCCCTGCTCCGCCCGAGGCCGCAGCACCGCGTCGACGGCGACCGACACCGGATTTCCAAGGAGGCAGCCGATGGCGCAGGCCCACCCCCATCCTTCCGCGACCGGCGAGTCGAGCTCCCCGTCACAGAAGACCGGTCCGACCCGGGAGAGCGCTGCCGACCGCCGGGAATGGCGGAAGATGCGCCGGCACATCCGGCCGACGACGATGTGGGACGTCCCGCTGCGCCTTCTCATCGCCTCGGTGGTCCTCGGTCTGCTCACCCCGCTCGTCGACCGCGGACTCGCCCAGGTCTTCTCCCCGTATCCGGATCTCGACTCCGGCAGCGTCGCCTCGCTGCTCGGGATCATCTCCGGTGCCATGGTCACGCTGGCCGGTCTCGCATTCGCCGCCCTGACGACGGCGATGAGCCTGGGGATCACGACGATGTCCGTGCGCCTGGCGCCCCTCCTCCAGAGCGACCGCGTCGTTCAATGGGCCCTGGGCTCCTTCGTCGCCACCTTCGTCTATTCGCTGCTCATCGCCCTGAGCATCGCCCTCGGCGAGGACAGCTACAAGCCGTGGACGGGCACCGTCGGAGCCGTCCTCGTCACCCTCGCCTGCGCGGTGATGTTCCTCGCCTTCGTCGTGCGCGTGTGCACACTGCTCAACTCCGGGGCACTGCTGCGCCGACTCGCCCGTGACGGGTGGAAGGCCCTGCGCTTCTCCCCGGACCGGTTCCACACCCACGCCGTCGCCGTCTCCGAACGCTCGGTGCCCGACGGCCACCTCGTCCGACGTCGACACTACGGCTCCGGCGGCGACGCTCTGCTCGCCGTCAACACTCCTCGTCTGCTCGACTTCGAGGACGCGTGGGGATGCACGATCGAACTCGTGCCCACGGTGGGAACCCCGGTGCCCGTCCACACCCTGCTCTTCCGGACGAGTGAGGCGCTGACGAGCAGACAGGAGGACGAACTCGAGAAGGCGGTGGCCTTCGGCGACATCGAATCTCCGGAGAACGGTCCCTTCGGGGCGATCCGGACGATCTCCGACATCGCGCTCAAGGCGCTCTCGCCGGCGGTCAACGACCCGTCCCGGGCAGTCCAGGCGCTCGACCAGATCGAGGCGATCCTCATCCGGCTCTCACCGATGATCGACGTTCAGGAGAAGGAGCTCGCCTCCCGTCCCGACGCGTCGGTGCTGCGCGACTGGATGCGCAGCTGGGCGGAGTACGTCGCCGCCGCCACCGACGAGATCCGCCAGTTCGGAACGACCTCGATCCAGATCCAGCGCCGTCTGCGCGCGCTCTTCGCCGACCTCGCCTCGATCTGCCCGGGATCCCAACAGGAGGCGCTGAGCGAACGTGTCGCCGTCCTCGACCGGGGCATCGACCGGTGGTGGGACGATCCGCTCGATCGTCGGCTCGCCGCCGTCGTCGACCCCGAGGGCATCGGCGGGGCCGAACGGGACTGAGCGGCCGCCTCGGCGAGGGAGCTACGCGAGCGCCGACATCAGCCTCATCGCCGACTCCATGTACTTCCGCGTCCACGGCCGCTGCATCCATTCCTCGAGGGTGAGCTCGTGGCTCTTCTCCCGGTAGTCATCGATGACCGCGGAGATGTCGCCCACCAGGTCGCCGCCGGTGGTGAGCAGGCTGATCTCGTAGTTGAGCCCGAAGGAGCGCATGTCCATGTTCGATGAGCCCATGACCCCGTACTTCCCGTCGACGACGAAGCACTTCGTGTGGAGGACCGCGGGCTTGGGGTAGAGGAAGATGCGCACGCCCGCCTCGAGCAGTGCCTGGTAGTACGAGGCCTGGGCGCGTCCGACGACGTACTGGTCGGCCTCCTCGCTGACGTAGAGCTCGACGTCGACGCCCCGGTAGGAGGCGGTGTTGATGGCCGCGAGCAGCGACTCGTCGGGGATGAAGTAGGGACTGACGATCGAGAGCTTCTCCTGCGCGAGGTAGAAGAGGGAGTTGAAGACCTTGAGGTTGGGCTCGGTGGTGAACCCCGGCCCCGAGGGCACGAGCTGCATCCCGCAGACGTCTCCCCCGACGTCGGGGACCTCGACGCCCCACACGTAGTCGCGGATGCCGAGCTCCTCCCCGCTCTCGGTGTACCAGTCGGTGGCGAAGACGGCTTCGATCGTCGCTACGATCTCCCCGCTGACCTCGACCATGATGTCGTGCCAGTGCCGCCCGACCTTGATGTTCGCCTTCATGTCGTAGCTCGAGTCGATCATGTTCTGCGAGCCCATCATCGCCCGCTTGCCGTCGACGACGAGGAGTTTGCGGTGGTTGCGCAGGTCGATGCGCCGCGCCTTGCCCTGCCACGGGATGAACGGGAGCATGAGGTGCCATTCGATCCCGGCCGCGGTCAGACGCTTGCCGAGCGAATGGAATCCCGGGTACTTCCGCGATCCGATGTGGTCGTAGAGGACGCGCACGTGCACTCCGCGGGCGGCTGCCCGCTTGAGCGCTTCGAAGAAGACGTCCGTCGTCCTATCCCAGGCCATGATGTAGATCTCGACGTGGACGTAGTTCTCGGCTCCGTCGACGAGTTCGGCCATCCGCTCGATCGTCCGGTCGTAGTCCATGCTGATGCCGTGGTTGGTCCCGGTGACCATGGGCAGTTCGGTGAGGTTGCGGGCGAGTTCGGCGATGAGGTCGAAGTCGCGCGGCGCCTTGAGCGACGGCGGGACATCGGGCAGGTCGTCGGCGCCCTTGTGCATGAGTTCGTTCGCCATCGCCTGGATGCGCGCCCGCCTGCGGTTGATGTAGGGGCTGCCGATGAGCAGGAAGAGGGGGATGCCGACGATGGGCAGGAAGAGGATGAGGAGCAGCCACGCCGATGACGACGACGGCCGCCGGTTCTCCGGGACGACGCCGATGGCGATGATCTTGACGATGTACTCGATGACGATCCAGGTCACCGACAGCACCGTCGTCCAGTTTATCGACGACCAGTCGATGGGCTCCATCCGCGACCTCCGTTCCTCGGTTGAGGTCCACCCTAACCGGACGAACCCCTCGCCGA
>NZ_SJXG01000010.1:0-366 GCF_012027885.1 Brevibacterium sp. LS14 | reverse complement strand
GACCGCTTCGAGCAGGTGCAGCGCCGAACCAACCCGTGTGTGGTCGATAAACCGAGGCGAATCGGCGATTTCGGCGTATTCTCCTCGGTTCTTCGACCACTAACGGGACGGTGAGCTTGCGGGTCCACGGTTCTTCGACCACTAACGCGCTGTTGCCGCCCTGAGAAGCGTCGTCATCGCTGCGGTTAGAGGTCGAGGCCGCCTCGGCGGGGCGGCTCGTGCGGTGGAGGACGACCACCTCGGCGGGGCGGACATGACGGGTGGAAGACGATCGCCTCGAGCGGGGGCAGCGCCGAACCAACCCGTGTGTGGTCGATAAACCGAGGCGAATCGGCGATTTCGGCGTATTTACCTCGGTTTATCGAC
>NZ_SJXG01000009.1:0-52685 GCF_012027885.1 Brevibacterium sp. LS14 | reverse complement strand
GCAGCGCCGAACCAACCCGTGTGTGGTCGATAAACCGAGGCGAATCGGCGATTTCGGCGTATTTACCTCGGTTTATCGACCACTCACGGGCCGGTCAGCTTGCGAGTCCTCGGTTTTGCGACCACTCACGGGACGGTGAGCTTGCGAGTCCACGGTTCTTCGACCACAGACGCGACTTCGGGCCGAAAGAACCCCGACGGAGGCATCGCGGACTGGTGAGTCAGTCGGGCGCGAGCTGCGCTCTTCGGGACGGAAGAAGTTCGGGGCTGAGACCCTTCTCACTCGTGGGGGTCGGCGGCGGGGGAGCCGGAGTGGTTCGCTGAGACTTCTCTCACAAGCGAGAAGCCCGGAATTGCGCGGGACACCGGGACTGTGACAAGATGGTCAGGTTGCGTTTCGGGTGTTGACCCCTGCACTGCGGCCTTCGGCCGCGAACAGCCCGGAACACTATCGGATCGATGAATCTGCTTCACTGCGGGTTCGGACCGAGCAGCCAATGAGTAGAAGCGCCGTCGGACCGCGCGAGGAAATCGAAGGATTTCTCCGCAAGGAACAGCCGACACGCCCGACCGCGGGGGCCGGTCATAGTCAGCCGGCACAGACCACGCCCGAGCATTCTCGGGTGATGGTTGATGGCCGGAAGGAACTGAAGAAAGAGACGACGCCATGGCGGGACAGAAGATCCGCATCCGGCTCAAGTCGTACGACCACGCTGTGATCGACAGTGCTGCACGCAAGATCGTGGACACCGTCACTCGCGCTGGTGCGACTGTTGTGGGCCCCGTGCCGTTGCCGACGGAGAAGAACGTGTACTGCGTCATCCGTTCGCCGCACAAGTACAAGGACAGCCGTGAGCACTTCGAGATGCGCACGCACAAGCGTCTGATCGACATCGTCGATCCGACGCCGAAGGCAGTCGATTCGCTCATGCGTCTCGACCTCGCTGACGACGTCAACATCGAGATCAAGCTCTAAGGGAGGGAAAAATGGCGAACACTCGTTCCTCAGCTCTCCCGACCACCCGCAAGGTCAAGGGCCTTCTGGGTACCAAGCTGGGCATGACCCAGGTGTGGGATGAGCAGAACAAGCTCGTGCCGGTGACCGTTGTGGCCACCGGAAACAACGTTGTCACCCAGATCCGCGACGAGGAAACCGATGGTTACCCCGCCGTGCAGATCGCATTCGGCGAGATCGACCCGCGCAAGGTCAACAAGCCGACCGCAGGTCACTTCGAGAAGGCCGGCGTGACCCCGCGTCGCCACCTCGTCGAGCTGCGCACCGCTGACGCCGGCGAGTACTCGCTCGGCCAGGAGCTCGGTGTCGACACGTTCGAGGCCGGAGTCAAGGTCGACGTCACCGCGAAGACCAAGGGCAAGGGCACCGCCGGTGTCATGAAGCGCCACGGCTTCGCCGGTGTCGGCGCCTCGCACGGTGCTCACCGCAACCACCGCAAGCCCGGTTCGATCGGTGGAGCGGCTACGCCGGGTCGCGTGTTCAAGGGCATGCGCATGGCCGGCCGCATGGGTGCCGTCAAGCACACCACCCAGAACCTCACGATCCACGCCGTGGACCCCGAGAACAACTTCCTGCTCATCAAGGGCGCCGTTCCCGGCCCCAAGGGCGCCGTCGTTCTCGTTCGCTCGGCCGCGAAGGAGGCCTGAACGATATGTCTGATGTCAAGACAGTCGACGTCGTCGATGCCACCGGTGCGAAGACCGGCTCGGTCGACCTGCCTGCCGAGGTCTTCGGCGTGCAGACGAACGTGCCGCTCATCCACCAGGTCGTCGTCGCGCAGCTCGCTGCTGCCCGTCAGGGCACGCACAAGACCAAGACCCGCTCCGAAGTTCGCGGCGGCGGTCGCAAGCCCTACCGTCAGAAGGGAACCGGCAACGCCCGTCAGGGTTCGATCCGCGCTCCCCAGTACAACGGCGGTGGAATCGTGCACGGTCCGGTGCCGCGCGACTACTCGCAGCGGACGCCGAAGAAGATGAAGGCCGCCGCCCTGCGCGGTGCCCTCTCCGACCGCGCACGCCTCGATCAGGTCTTCGTCGTGAAGAACCTCATCACCGGCGACGCCCCGTCGACCAAGCAGGCGAAGCTCGCGCTCGCCGGCCTCTCCGACCGGAAGAACACCCTCGTGGTGCTCGACCGCGACGACGAGGTCACCTACCTCAGCGTGCGCAACCTGCCCCACGTCCACGTGCTCACCTCCGATCAGCTCAACACCTACGATGTGCTGATCGCCGATGACATCGTGTTCACCGAGGCAGCTCTTGCCGCGTTCCTGGGCGGAAACCGCAATTCGGAGGACGCATCATGAGTCTCAACTTCAAGGATCCGCGCGACATCATCATCGCGCCGGTCGTCTCGGAAAAGACCTACAGCCTGATGGACGAAGGCAAGTACACCTTCATCGTCGATCAGCGCTCGAACAAGACCGAGATCAAGAACGCCATTGAATCGATCTTCGATGTGCAGGTCGCCAAGGTGAACACCCTGAACCGTCAGGGCAAGCGCCGTCGCACCCGCACCGGCTGGGGGAAGCGCAAGGACACCAAGCGTGCCATCGTCGCCCTCAAGGACGGATCGATCGACATCTTCGGTGGATCGCTCTAAGCGATCCTTCGCCAGAGAAGGACAAGACTCATGGGAATCCGCAAGCACAAGCCGACGACCCCGGGCCGCCGTGGCTCTTCGGTCGCCGACTTCGTCGAAGTGACCCGGTCGACGCCGGAGAAGTCGCTTCTGCGCCCGCTGCCCAAGCGCGGCGGCCGCAACAACCAGGGACGCGTGACCACCCGCCATCAGGGCGGCGGACACAAGCGCCAGTACCGTGTCATCGACTTCCGTCGCCATGACAAGGACGGCGTGCCCGCCAAGGTCGCACACATCGAATACGACCCGAACCGCACCGCGCGCATCGCCCTCCTGCACTACGCAGACGGTGAGAAGCGCTACATCATCGCCCCGCACAACCTCAAGCAGGGCGCACAGGTGGAAGCGGGACCGGGCGCCGACATCAAGCCGGGCAACAACCTCGCCCTGCGCAACATCCCGGTCGGCACCGTCGTCCACGCCGTCGAGCTCCGCCCCGGTGGCGGCGCGAAGATCGCCCGCTCTGCCGGTTCGTCCGTGCAGCTCGTCGCGAAGTACGGCCGTTTCGCTCAGCTGCGGATGCCTTCGGGCGAGATCCGCAACGTCGACGCCCGCTGCCGTGCCACGGTCGGCGAGGTCGGCAACGCCGAGCAGTCGAACATCAACTGGGGCAAGGCAGGCCGCATGCGCTGGAAGGGCAAGCGCCCGACCGTCCGCGGTGTTGTGATGAACCCGGTCGACCACCCGCACGGCGGTGGCGAGGGCAAGACCTCCGGTGGTCGTCACCCGGTCAGCCCTTGGGGTCAGCCAGAAGGCCGCACTCGCCGGCCGAAGAAAGAGAGCGACAAGTACATCGTGCGCCGTCGCCGGACCGGCAAGAAGCGCTGATTGGAGTACTGACTTATGCCTCGTAGCCTCAAGAAGGGTCCTTTCGTCGATGAGCACCTGTACCAGAAGGTCGCTCGTCAGAACGAAAAGGGCACCAAGAACGTAATCAAGACATGGTCGCGTCGCTCGATGATCATCCCGGACTTCCTGGGACACACCATCGCCGTTCACGACGGACGCAAGCACGTGCCGGTCTTCATCACTGAAGCGATGGTCGGGCACAAGCTCGGCGAGTTCGCACCCACACGGACGTTCCGTGGCCACGAAAAGGACGATCGCAAGGGTCGCCGCCGCTGAGGCGGGGGACTCTCGATCTTAGACAAGAGAGAAGGAAGCGATGGAAGCCAAGGCTAAGGCGCGTTACCTGCGCGTCACGCCTCGCAAGGCTCGGCGCGTCATCGACCTCATTCGTGGTCAGCAGGCGACCGAAGCACTTGCAGTGTTGAAGTTTGCAGAACAGTCCGCATCCGATCCGATCTACAAGCTCGTCGCCTCGGGCATCGCCAATGCGCGTGTCAAGGCCGACGAGGAGGGCCTTGCGTTCGACGAGAACGACCTGGTCATCTCGGAGGCGTTCGTGGACGAAGGACCGACCATGAAGCGGTTCCGCCCGCGTGCTCAGGGACGTGCGTTCCGCATCGAGAAGCGCACCAGCCACGTCACCGTGGTCCTGGCCAGCGGCGATGACCTGCCTCAGCGCAAGAGCCGGAAGGGGAACCGCTAATGGGCCAGAAGATCAATCCGAACGGATTCCGACTCGGAATCACCACGGACCACAAGTCGAAGTGGTTCGCTGACTCGACCAAGCCGGGGCAGCGCTACAGCGACTACGTGCTCGAAGACGTCAAGATCCGTCAGATGATGACCAAGGGCCTCGAGCGGGCCGGCATCTCGAAGGTCAACATCGAGCGCACCCGTGACCGTGTCCGCGTCGACATCCACACCGCCCGTCCGGGCATCGTCATCGGACGTCGCGGCGCCGAAGCCGACCGCATCCGCGGTCAGCTCGAGAAGCTCACCGGCAAGCAGATCCAGCTCAACATCCTCGAGGTGAAGAACCCCGAGATCGACGCTCAGCTCGTCGCTCAGGGTGTTGCCGAGCAGCTCGCGAGCCGTGTGGCGTTCCGCCGTGCGATGCGCAAGGCGATCCAGTCGGCGCAGCGCGCCGGTGCCAAGGGCATCCGCGTGCAGTGCTCGGGTCGTCTCGGCGGCGCCGAGATGAGCCGGTCGGAGTTCTACCGCGAAGGCCGTGTGCCCCTGCACACCCTGCGCGCGAACATCGACTACGGATTCCACGAGGCGCACACCACCTTCGGACGCATCGGCGTCAAGGTGTGGATCTACAAGGGCGACATGACCGACAAGGAGCTTGCCGCCGAGCAGGCGAAGGCTCCTGCTGCCCGCGGCCCCCGTGGTCGTGGACGCGGTCGTGGCGGCCGTGGCCGCGGTCAGGAAGGCGGAGCCCGCCGGAACGACTCGGCCCGTACCACTGAGAACAGCGCCGAGGCCCCCGCGGCTGAGGCCGGAACGGAGGGCTGAGACATGTTGATCCCTCGTCGAGTGAAGTACCGCAAGCAGCACCACCCCAAGCGGGGCGGCGCCGCCAAGGGTGGCACGACGGTGGCCTTCGGTGACTACGGCATCCAGGCCCTCGAGCCGGCCTACGTCACCAACAGGCAGATCGAAGCCGCACGTATTGCCATGACGCGCTACATCAAGCGCGGTGGCAAGGTGTGGATCAACATCTACCCTGACCGACCGCTGACGAAGAAGCCCGCCGAGACCCGCATGGGTTCCGGTAAGGGCTCTCCCGAGTGGTGGGTCGCCAATGTCAAGCCGGGACGGGTCATGTTCGAACTCGCCGGCGTGTCCGAGGAAGTTGCTCGCGAGGCCCTGCGCCTGGCGATCCACAAGCTTCCGCTCAAGGCCCGCATCGTGGCCCGCGAAGGTGGTGAGTGAGCATGGCAATCGGTTCGAAGAACCTGTCCATGGACGCGCTTGACGGTTTCGACAACGAGCGTCTGGCAGAGGAGCTCAAGAAGGCCAAGGCCGAGCTGTTCAATCTGCGTTTCCAGTCGGCCACCGGCCAGCTGGAGAGCCACGGCCGCCTCAAGGCTGTGCGTCGCGACATCGCTCGTATCTACACCGTGCTCAACGAGCGGGAGCTGGACATCCGTCCGAACCCCGCTGATGCGAAGGAAGAGGACAAGTGATGGCGGAGACCACCAAGCCCGAGGCGACGACCCCCGAGCGCAACTCCCGCAAGACTGCGCGTGGCTACGTCGTGTCCGACAAGATGGACAAGACCATCGTCGTCGAGATCGAGGAGCGCATGAAGCACCGCCTCTACGGCAAGGTCATGCGCAAGTCGGTCAAGATCAAGGCTCATGACGAGGAGAACACCGCCGGTATCGGCGACCTCGTCGTCGTGGCCGAAACGCGGCCGGTCTCGGCCGCAAAGCGCTGGCGGCTCGTCGAGATCGTCGAACGAGCCAAGTAAAGCCGGCGTCGCCCCTCCCTCCTGGTCCCGCCCATGGTCTCGTCCGCGAGACCATGGGCGGCTACCGGGAACGGGGTGAGTATGTCAATGAATCCGTTCCGCAAGGCTCGCAGCACCATCGTGAGAACCAGCGCGACGACAGGAGAAAACAGTGATTCAGCAAGAGTCGCGACTCAAAGTCGCCGACAACACCGGAGCCAAGGAGATCCTGGCCATCAGGATCCTCGGCGGTTCCGGTCGGCGCTACGCCTCGATCGGTGACACCATCGTGGCCACCGTCAAAGACGCAATCCCCGGCGGCAATGTGAAGAAGGGTGACGTCGTCAAGGCCGTCATCGTCCGCACCGCCAAGGAACGCCGTCGTCCGGACGGCTCCTACATCAAGTTCGACGAGAATGCAGCAGTCATCCTCAAGAACGATGGGGAACCGCGCGGCACCCGCATCTTCGGACCCGTGGGACGCGAATTGCGTGACAAGAAGTTCATGAAGATCGTCTCCCTGGCACCGGAGGTGTTGTGAGCATGGCGAACAAGCTCAAGATCAAGAAAGGCGACCTCGTCCAGGTGATCGCAGGTGCCCGTCAGTCGCGCGGCGGCGATCGTGGGAAGCAGGGCAAGGTCCTTGCCGTCTACCCCGAGCGCAACCGCGTCCTCGTCGAGGGCGTCAACCGCGTGATCAAGCACAAGAAGGCAACCCAGACTCAGGCCGGCGGCACCGCCGGTGGCCGTGAGACTCACGAAGCCCCCATCCATGTGTCCAACGTGGCGCTCGTTGATCCCAAGGACAACAAGCCGACCCGCGTCGGATACCGCGAGGAGAAGGTCGAGCGGGACGGTCGCACCAAGACCGTCCGCGTCCGCTACTCGCGTCGCACCGGGGAGGAGATCTGATGACGGAGACAAGCACGAACCGTCCGGCGCCGCGCCTCAAGCAGGTCTACCGCGATGAGATCGTCGGTAAGCTCCAGGACGAATTCGACTACGCGAACCCGATGCAGGTTCCCGGCCTGACCAAGGTCGTCGTGAACATGGGTGTGGGTGACGCTGCGCGTGACTCGAAGCTCATCGAAGGTGCGATCAACGACCTCACCCTCATCACCGGCCAGAAGCCGGTCGTGACCCGGGCGAAGAAGTCGATCGCCCAGTTCAAGCTGCGCGAGGGCCAGCCCATCGGTGCGCACGTGACCATGCGCGGCGCCCGCATGTGGGAGTTCGTCGACCGTGTCATCTCCCTGGCGCTTCCGCGCATCCGCGACTTCCGCGGACTCTCGGACCGTCAGTTCGACGGCAACGGCAACTACACCTTCGGTCTCACGGAGCAGTCGATGTTCCACGAGATCGACCAGGATCGCATCGATCGCGTCCGCGGTATGGACATCACCGTCGTCACGACCGCCAAGACCGACGATGAGGGACGTGCTCTGCTGCGTCACCTCGGGTTCCCGTTCAAGACCAAATGATCTCTACGTTGCAGGTCCAAGCGCGCACGTCGCGGGCGGAAACCGTAACGAGGAAGGGCATGAGCCCACAATGACAATGACTGATCCAGTCGCAGACATGCTCACGCGTCTGCGCAACGCCAACTCGGCTTACCACGAGGACGTCAGCATGCCGTTCTCGAAGCTGAAGTCGAACATCGCCGAGATCCTCAAGGAGGAAGGCTACATCACCGGGTGGAGCGTCGAAGACGCGACCGTCGGGAAGACCCTTCGCCTCGATCTCAAGTTCGGCCCCAACCGTGAGCGTTCGATCGCCGGCCTCCGCCGTGTGTCGAAGCCCGGGCTGCGCGTCTACGCGAAGTCGACCAACCTGCCGAAGGTCCTCGGTGGACTCGGCATCGCCATCCTGTCGACGTCCTCAGGTCTCCTGACCGATCGACAGGCCGCCAAGAAGGGTGTGGGTGGGGAAGTCCTCGCCTACGTCTGGTAAGGAAAGGAGAGAAGAGCATGTCACGCATTGGCAAGAACCCGATCTCCGTTCCCTCTGGTGTCGAGGTGAAGATCGACGGCCAGGATGTCGCCGTCAAGGGACCCAAGGGCGAACTGTCCGTGACCATCGCCGAGCCGATCACCGTGTCGCTCGAGGATGGCGTCGTGACCGTGGCCCGTCCTGACGACGAGCGCGAATCGCGTTCGCTCCACGGACTGTCCCGCACCCTGATCAACAACATGATCATCGGTGTCACCGATGGCTACTCCAAGGGCCTCGAGATCGTCGGCACCGGCTACCGTGTGCAGGCGAAGGGATCGAACCTCGAGTTCGCTCTCGGCTACAGCCACTCGATCACCGTCGAACCGCCGGAGGGCATCTCGTTCACCGTCGAAGGACAGAACAAGGTGGCCGTCCACGGCATCGACAAGCAGCTGGTCGGCGAGACCGCTGCGAACATCCGGAAGCTGCGCAAGCCTGAGCCGTACAAGGGCAAGGGTGTGCGCTACGCCGGCGAGAACGTCCGTCGCAAGGTCGGAAAGGCTGGTAAGTAGAGATGGCCTTTGGCAAGAAGGAAAGCTACGGCAAGGGCAGGGCAGCTGCTCGCAAGCGTCGTCACGCTCGTCTGCGCAAGCACGTCAGCGGCACGGCCGAGCGCCCGCGTCTCTCAGTGACCCGTTCCACGCGCCACGTCTTCGTCCAGGTCATCGACGACACCGTCGGCAAGACCCTGGCATCGGCGTCCACCATGGAAGCCGAGCTGCGCGCACTCGAAGCAGACAAGACCGGCAAGGCCCGCAAGGTCGGCGAGCTGGTTGCTCAGCGCGCCAAGGAAGCCGGCGTCGAGGCCGTCGTGTTCGACCGTGGAGGCAACGCCTACCACGGCCGAGTGCAGGCCATCGCCGAAGGTGCCCGTGAAGGAGGATTGGCCCTATGAGCACTGAAGAGAACAAGGAATCGCAGGAGACTGCGGAGAACCGCGGCGGCGACAGCCGCGGCGGTGACAACCGCGGCGGACGCGGCCAGGGTCGCGGACGCGGCGAAGGCCGTGGACGCGGCGGTCGAGGAGACCGCGAGGAGAAGAGCCAGTTCATCGAGCACGTCGTCACGATCAACCGCGTGTCGAAGGTCGTCAAGGGTGGACGTCGGTTCTCCTTCACCGCCCTCGTCGTCGTCGGTGACGGAGACGGCATGGTCGGCATGGGCTACGGCAAGGCGAAGGAAGTCCCCGCCGCGATCGCGAAGGGTGTCGAGGAGGCGAAGAAGAACTTCTTCCGCGTCCCCCGCATCCAGAAGACGATCCCTCACCCCGTCCAGGGTGAGGAAGCGGCAGGCGTCGTCCTGCTCCGCCCGGCCGCTCCGGGTACCGGCGTCATCGCCGGTGGTCCGGTCCGCGCCGTGCTCGATGCCGCCGGCGTCCAGGACATCCTGTCCAAGTCGCTGGGTTCGTCGAACGCGATCAACATCGTCCACGCTGCGATCAAGGCTCTGCAGAACCTTGAGCGTCCCGAGGAAGTCGCGGCCCGCCGCGGCCTGCCCGTCGACGAGGTCGCTCCGCACGCTCTCCTGCGTGCGGCCGCCGAAAGCGGGGCGAAGTCCTGATGGCGAAGCTCAAGGTTACTCAGAAGAAGTCCGAGATCGGCGGCAAGCAGAACCAGCGTGATTCGCTGCGTTCGCTCGGCCTCAAGCGGATCAACGATGTGGTGGTGCACGAGGATCGTCCGGAGATCCGGGGAATGATCAACGTCGTGCGTCACCTTGTGACTGTGGAAGAGGTGGACTGATATGGCGAACAACGACGCACTCAAGCTCCACGATCTCCGTCCGGCCCCGGGCGCCAAGACCGCGAAGACCCGCGTGGGTCGCGGTGAGGGCTCGAAGGGCAAGACCGCCGGACGCGGAACCAAGGGCACGAAGGCCCGCTACCAGGTTCCGCACGGCTTCGAGGGCGGCCAGACGCCGATGCACATGCGTCTGCCGAAGCTGCGTGGGTTCAAGAACCCCGCGAAGGTGACCTTCCAGGTCGTCAACCTCGATAAGCTGTCGGCACTGTTCCCGGAAGGCGGCGACGTCACCGTCGCCGATCTGGTCGCCAAGGGCGCTGTGCGCCCGAAGCAGCCGGTCAAGGTTCTGGGCACGGGCGAGATCACTGTGGCGATCAACATCACCGCAGACAAGTTCTCGGGCTCCGCGCTCGAGAAGATCAAGGCTGCGGGCGGCAACGCCACCGAGGCCTGATCCGTTCGGCGCCCTGCGCTGAGTCGGACCACGGCTGAGAGGGGACGGTCACTTCGGTGACCGTCCCCTTCGTCGTCCCTGCGCACCCAGCCACCGCCTCGGCGGGGGAGCGGGGACACCATCGCCGAGGCGGCACCCGGCACCCGCGGAGACCCCGGTCACGGCGGGGCGGGGAGAACGGCGAGAAACCGGGGGAGAGGGGCCCGCCCGGTTTCGGTCTGGACCCTCGACCCTGGTAGTCTTTTGCAGGTATTTGTCTCATTCGCCAGGTCGTGACAGCGACCCTGACTTCCATCCCCCACTGAGGAGGACGCTTGATCGGCGCAATTCGGAGGGCCTTCACCACGCCTGACCTGAGGAACAAACTCCTCTTCACCCTGGGCATCATCGTCATCTTCCGACTGGGCTCGTTCATCCCCTCGCCCGGCATCGACTACACGAAGGTCCAGGAGTGCGTGGCCTCCCCGCAGCTGAACTCCGGCGGGTTCGCGATGATCAACCTCTTCAGCGGCGGCGCCCTGCTCCAGCTGTCGATCTTCGCTCTCGGCATCATGCCCTACATCACGGCGAGCATCATCGTCCAGCTGCTGCGCGTCGTCATCCCGCGCTTCGAGGCCCTCCACAAGGAAGGCGCCTCCGGCCAGGCGAAGCTCACCCAGTACACGCGCTACCTCACGATCGGTCTCGCGGTCCTCAACTCGACGACACTGGTCGCCACCGTGGAGTCGGGTGCGCTCTTCGGCAACATCCAGGGCTGCACCGACCTCATCGTCAACAACGAATGGTGGGGTCTGGCGATCCTCGTCCTCACGCTCACGGCCGGCACCGGTCTGATCATGTGGCTCGGCGAGCAGATCACCGAGCACGGCGTCGGCAACGGCATGTCGATCCTCATCTTCACCTCCGTCGCCTCGGCGTTCCCCTCCTCGCTCGGGGCGATCCTCAGCGAGCAGGGCATCGACGTCTTCCTCATCGTCATCGCCGTCGGACTCGTCCTCGTCGCCCTCGTCGTCTTCGTCGAGCAGTCGCAGCGACGCATCCCCGTCCAGTACGCCAAGCGCATGGTCGGGCGCCGTATGTTCGGCGGCACGTCGACGTACATTCCGATCAAGGTCAACATGGCCGGCGTCATCCCGGTCATCTTCGCCTCCTCGGTCCTCTACCTGCCGAGCCTCATCGCTCAGTTCTTCGACCCGCAGACGGGCTGGGTCGAGTGGATCAACACGTACTTCACGCGCGGCGACCACCCGATCTACATCGCCGCCTACGCGGTGCTCGTCATCTTCTTCTCCTACTTCTACGTCGCGATCACCTTCAACCCGGAGGAAGTCGCGGACAACATGAAGAAGTACGGCGGCTTCATCCCCGGCATCCGCGCCGGCCGCCCCACCGCCGACTACCTGAGCTTCGTGCTCAGCCGGATCAACTTCCCCGGATCGCTCTACCTCGCGTTCGTCGCGCTCATCCCGCTCATCGCCCTGGTCCTCATCAACGCGAACCAGAACTTCCCGTTCGGCGGCACGTCGCTGCTCATCATCGTGGGAGTCGGCCTCGAGACGGTCAAGCAGATCGACGCCCAGATGCAGCAGCGCCACTACGAGGGCCTGCTGCGCTGATCCCGCGCCACCACGAGGGCCTCCGGCGCCGCACCGGCGTCGGTCACGGCCCTGGAAGCACAGACCGATCACGGTCTGGGAAGGACAGATATGAGTTCACGCATCATCCTCATCGGCCCGCCCGGAGCGGGCAAGGGCACCCAGGCGGCACGGCTGGCCGAGGCCCTGAGCATCCCTGCGATCTCCACCGGTGACATCTTCCGCGCCAACGTCAAGGGGGAGACGGAGCTCGGCAAGCTCGCCAAGCGCTACATGGATGCCGGGGAGTACGTCCCCGACGAGGTGACGAACAAGATGGTCGCCGATCGTCTCAGCCAGGACGACGCACGTGAGGGCTTCCTCCTCGACGGCTACCCGCGCACCGCTGCGCAGGTCGCCGAACTCGACAGGATGCTCGCCGAGGCGGGCACCGAGCTCTCCGGCGTCGTCGAGCTCACCGCCGACACCGACGAGGTCGTCGCCCGTCTGCTCGCGCGCGCGGAGAAGGAAGGGCGCAGCGACGACAGCGAGGACGTCATCCGCCACCGCCTCGACGTCTACGCCGAGCAGACCCAGCCGCTGACCGACATCTACCGCGAACGCGGGCTCCTGCGCGAGGTCGACGGCCTCGGCGAGGTCGCCGAGATCACCGACCGCATCCTCGCCGCCCTGCGATGATCTTCGGTCCGCGGATCGAGCTCAAGTCCCCCGCCGAGCTCGTGCGGATGCATTGGGCCGGCCTGGTCACCAGGGCGGCTCTCGATGCGGCCCGTGCGGCCGCGGTGCCGGGGGCCACGACCGCGGAGGTCGACGCGGCAGCCGAACGCGCGATCGCGGACGCCGGAGCGACGTCGAACTTCAAGGGCTATCAGGGGTTCCCCGCGGTCCTCTGCATCTCCGTCAACGAGGAGATCGTCCACGGGATCCCCGGGAAGCGTGTCCTGGAGCGCGGGGACCTCGTCTCCATCGACGGCGGGGCGATCGTCGAGGGATTCCACGGCGATTCCGCGTTCACGATGGTCGTCGGCGGGGACGACGCCGGCACCGAGGCGGACCGTGCCCTCTCCCGTGCCACTGAAGGCGCGATGTGGGCGGGCATCGCGGCGTTCGCGACGGGGACGAAGGTGAGCGACATCGGGGACGCCATCGACGACTACGTCACCGAGGCGGCGCCTGCGCTCGGCCTCGTCGAGGAGTTCACCGGGCACGGCATCGGCACGGCCATGCACATGGCACCCGAGGTGCTCAACTACCGGGCGAAGTCGAACGGCCCGAAGATCCGGCCCGGAATGTGCCTGGCCATCGAGCCGATGCTCACCGCCGGCAGCCCCGAGACTGTGACGCTCGCCGATGACTGGACCGTCGTCACGGCCGACGGTTCCCGGGCCAGCCACTGGGAGCACAGTGTCGCCCGGCACGCAGACGGGGTCTGGGTGCTCACCGCGGAAGACGGCGGCGCGGCCGGGCTCGCCCCGTACGGGATCGAGCCGGTGCCGCCCGCGGGCAGCTGACCCGTCACCTCGTCGCCGAGAGGGGCGGCTCCGGGCCTCGAGGGGAGGCAGGGGTGGACCGGATCAGGCGGCCGCGTCGACTCGGGTCCGCTTGCCGGCGGCAGCGTAGCCGAGGTAGCTGGCGACGAAGACGCCGGAGAACGTCATCGCCCCGAGCGCGAACATCCACGCGGCGGTGTCGAGGATCCCGGCTCCGACGATCTGGAAGATCGCGAACGCGAGGAACGTCGCGATTCCTCCGGCGATTGCGGCGGTCGTGCGGGCCTGGTGGTAGGTGCGCAGGGTCTGGGTGTGCTTCTCATCGTCCATGACTGACCTCTCTTCACATCGGCGCAGGTGGGGAAGCGTTCCGAGCAGAGGGAACATCCCCGGATCCGCGGGGGCTGACTGCCTGCTCTCAAGGTACGATCAGGCTGTGGGCCGAGTCCAAGATGTCACGAAACGGAGCTCAGATGTGGGCGATCGCTACCGGCTGACCAGGATCACCTTCGACGTGATCTCCGTCTTCGGGTGTCTGCGCGCGAGCGCCGTGCCCGGTCCGATCATCGTGCGCATCCTCGCCGACCACGGGTATTCGGCCTCAAGCGTGCACAACCAGCTCACCCGCATGGTCCAGCGCGAGCTCGTCAGCGCCGAGCGCCGAGGCCGGGTGACCCTCTACCGTCTGCGCGAACGCATCCTCTCCCAGTTCCACGACATCGGCGGAGAGCGGACGGCGCCGGAGTTCGACGGGCATTTCCACGCCGCGATCTACACGATCCCTGAGGCCTCCCGCCAGCTGCGCGACCGCTTCCAGTACTCGGCGCGGATGCTCGGGTACCGGCAGCTGCGGTCGGGTCTGCTCATCGGCTTCCACGACCATGCCCGTGCTCTCGTCGCGCAGCTGCCGAAGATGACGAACGGCGGCTGGTACGAGTTCACGCGCCTCGTCCCTGACGACCTCGAGTCCGCGAAACGGCTGACGGCCATCGCCTTCGACCTCGACTGTGCACGCACGGAGATCGAGACCCTCGAGGCCGAACTCGCGCTCCTCGCCGGAGAACAGGGCAGACCGGGCACCGGGCTGCCGGAGCTGCCGATCGGCCGGTTCTTCGACCTCTACTTCCGGGTCGGTCGCGCGGTGATGGAGAATCCGCTGCTGCCTGTCGACCTCGTCGGCGAGGAGCAGCCGTCACAGCGGTTCCGGGCCGTCATGGACCGCTGCAACCTCGAGTACTACCTCCGCTACGACCAGCAGGTCCGGGAGGCTGCGGCGGAAAGCCCCTCCCACGACCTCGTCGACTGGCTGCCCGAGGGCTGATCCGGGCCGATCCCTCAGCCCTCGGTGCCTCGACCCTCGTTGACCCCGCCCCGCGGCCTCAGCTGTCTGCGCCTCAGCCCTTCGTCGCGGCGGCGATGCGCTCGACCGCCTCGCGCAGGAGGGGGCGGGGGAGGGCGAAGTTGAGGCGCACGTGTCCGGCCCCGACCTCTCCGCACAGCCGGCCCTCGGTGAGCGCGACCTTCGCCGTCTCGGTGAAGTGCTTCGTGAGGTGGTCGTCGAAACCGTAGCCGCGCATGTCGAGCCACGCGAGATAGGTGCCCTCCGGGGGCAGGAAGGGGATGTTCGGCAGCTCCGCCGAGAGGAGTTCGGTGAGGAGGTCGCGGTTGCCGGCGAGGTACGCGGTGATCTCAGCGAGCCACTCACCGCCGCGGGTGTAGGCGGCCGTCGTCGCAAGAATCCCGGGATTCGACGCCGCCTGGGAGACGAACAGTCCGCGTCGCTTCCACTCCGCGCGGTCCTCGGATGAGGTGAGGATGAGCTGGGCGCACTTGAGCCCGGGGATGTTGAAGGCCTTCGACGCGGCGGTCGCCGTGACCGTGTGGGCGGCGGTGACCTCGCTCAGACTCGCGTAGGGGACGTGGCGCGCCGGTTCATAGACGAGCGGTGCGTGGATCTCGTCGGAGAACACACGGGCACCGTTGGCTTCGACCACATCGGCCAGTGCCGCAAGCTCGGACTCCGTGTAGACCTTGCCGATGGGATTGTGCGGGTTGCACAGGACGAGGGTGGCACCGGGGCACAGCGCGGCGTCGATGGCCTCGAGGTCGACCGACCATCCGGTCTCGGTGCGCAGCATCGGCACTTCGATGAGCTCGCGACCGGTCACCCTGGCGACGTCGAAGAACGGCATGTACGCAGGCGTGGGCAGGACGATCGGCGTCCCTGCGGGGGTGAGGAGGTCGAGGACGGCGATGAACGCGGCGATGACGTCGCTCGCCGGTTCGACGTGCGCGGCGGGGAACCGCCAGCCGTAGCGTTCGGCGCAGAAGTCGGCCGTCGCCTCTCGGAGATCGGCGACGATCTGCGCAGGCGCATAGCCGTAGAGGTCGCGGTCGTCGATCTCCGTCAGCGCCTCCCGGACGACGGGAGCGACCCCGAAGTCCATCTCCGCGATGAACGCACCGAGGCTGCCGGGGTAGGTCGACCACTTCCGCCCGCCCTTCGCGACGAGCGATTCCTCGGTGATGGCGTCCAGATCGTCCATGGTCCCTGCTCTCCCCTCGATGATGGCGACCTCACTCACGCTAGCAGTCGACCCACCGGCCGCGATCGTCCGTCCGACATGCTCCGTCACAGCCGCGACCGCCTCGGCGAGAGCCCGGCAACTGTGACCACGGTCACGAAACGATAACGAAAACCTTGAAAAGTTCCTGACCGTTATCTGTGCGTTACGATGACGAGCATGACCCGAATCACATTGAGAGGGTCTTCGCGTGTCCTGGGAGCGTCGATCATCGGCGCTTCTCTGCTGTTCGCGGGGGCTCTGCCCGCCGCGGCCGCCGGTCCCGCGGAGTCACCCGCAGAGTCCATCCAGAAGCCCGCAGCCGACGAAGCGACAGACGTCGACGAGCTCGAGATCGTCCTCGGCACCGACGCCGAGGTGACCGCCTCGACCTCGCTCGTCATCCCCGTCACCGTCCGCGCCTCCGATGCAGCGACGACGCTGCGCATCGTCCACGCGGCGAACAACGAAGCCGTCGCCGGCACGGACGCCGTGGTCCCCGCCGGATCCGGCACCGTCGAGACCGAACTCGACGGATCGGGACTGACCCCCGGCACCTACATCGTCAAGTCGGACGACGGACTGAAGACGAGCGAGGACTTCACGGTCGTCGCTGACGAGACCGCAGCACCGACACCGACCGACGACCCGACGCAGACTCCGACCGAGTCGCCCAGTGCGAGCGGCGAGCCGACGGAAGAGCCCAGCGAGGACGCGAATCAGGCCGGTGACCTCGACGAGTACTACCCGCAGCTGGCGAAGGAGCTCTTCCGCCAGGACGACGGCACCTACCGCATCCCCGACCCGAAGGGCGGCGGCAAGGGCGCGGGCAACATCCCCGCGGGCCTGAAGAAGTACTACAACCAGAAGGTCGACCTCAGCGCCGAGAACTGCGGCAAGCTCGGCTACCCCGACTACACCGAGCGCATCGGACGCACCCCGGTCTGCGGCTACCTCATCGCTCCCATCGACGCGAAGGATCCTGCCGCCGGCAACGTCGCGATCGCGATGATGAAGGTCCCCTCCGGCAAGATGGTCGACGGGAAGTTCGTCAAGACCACCCCGCAGGGCACCGTCGCCTGGAACCCGGGCGGACCGGGCGGTTCGGGCATGACGCTCGGCGTCGCCGGTGCACTCTTCGAACCCGACCTCGCAGCGAACTTCGACCTCGTCGGCTTCGACCCGCGTGGCACGGGTGGCTCGATGCCCTTCTCCCAGTGCTCGACCGATGAGCAGATCGACGCCGACCGCGCCGAGGACGCGTGGGCCGGTGACCGCGAGGACGCCGAGGACATCCTCAACGACCAGGCGGAGAGATTCGCCGGTGACTGCATCGAGAACACCGGCAAGCTCTTCGACCTCGGTGAGGGAGGCCAGGAGAACCTCATGAAGCACCTGGGGACGTGGGACGCCGTCGGCGACCTCGACCTCATCCGTTCGACGAGCGGCGACGACAAGCTCGACTTCATCGGCTTCTCCTACGGGACCCGGCTCGGGTACGTCTATGCGCAGAAGTTCGGCGACAGCGTCGGCCGGCTCGTCCTCGACGGCGCCGTCGACCCCGGCAACGTCTCCGCGTACAAGGCTCTCAAGGACATCAACAAGGACCCCCAGGCCTACCTCGACGCCGACGGCAAACTCGTGAGCAAGGCCGACGCCGAAGAGGACGCCGACGACTCGGTCAAGCAGATCGCCGGCTTCCAGGACACCTTCGAACAGTTCGCGCTCGACTGCTCGGCCAAGGGCACCGAGGGCAGGACGTGGGGCGAGACCTACCCGAACCTCGAGTACCCTGACCGGCTCGCCGACCTCAAGAACGCACCCTTCACGTGCGCCCTCGGCGACGGGATCACCGACAGGGCGGAGCTGACCACGGCCGTGCAGGGGATCCTCCGCTCCCTCGAAGGCAAACCGCTGCCGGCGGGATCCAAGGGCGATGACCGCGAGGTCACCTTCGGCGATGCCCGCACCGGCGTCATCCAGGCCCTCTACTCCGAGGACCTCTGGGCGCAGCTCGCGCTCGGGCTCACCGAACTCAAGGCCGGAGAGACCGCCGGGGTGCTCATGACGCTCGCCGATTCGTACAACTCCCGCGACGAGACCGGCCACTACGACCCGATGCTCCAAGCGTTCACGAACATCCGCTGCACGGATGAGAACAGCTACGGGAACAAGCCGGACATCGAGGAGCTGCGCGACCTGGCCAAGCGCTACGACGAAGCCGGACCGTTCCAGGCGGCGTCGGTCTCGCCGGGCGTCTACGACTACTGCGACTTCTGGAAGTTCAAGGGCACCCTGCCCAAGCCGGAGAAGCTCACCGCGGTGCCGAACATCCTCGTCGTCTCGACCTCCCACGACTCGGCGACCCCGTACGCCTCGGGCGTCAAGCTCGCCCGCACGATCGACGGCAGCCTGCTCTCGGTCTCCGGTGCCTCGCACACCTCGTACATGTCGCGGGACGAGAACAAGGCGTGCACGGACCAGACGGTCAACGAGTTCCTCTCCGCAGGCACACTGCCCAAGGTCGGGGACTTCGGACCCAAGCTGCCGACACCGGACACCGCGGTCGATGACCGCGGGGAGACGATCACCCTGCCCAACCGGTGCCGGATGGACACGTTCCGCGCCGATGACTTCTCGCTTGAGAAGGAGAAGGTCGCGGCAGGGGAGAGCGTCATCGCCTCGGTCAAGCACCAGGCCTCGGAAGCCGACTACACCGTCGCCTTCGAGACCGGAGGCACGCTCGGCACGCTGACGACCGACAACGGCGGAAACGCCGTGAGCAAGGTCGTCGTCCCGAAGAAGGCGAAGCCGGGCACCTACGTCGTCCAGCTCCTCGACGCGAAGGGCAAGACCGTGGCGAACACGACGCTCACCGTCGTCGGCGACGACGACGGCAAGGGCGGCAAGGGCTCCGACGGAGGCAAGGACTCCGACGGTGGCAATGGCTCCGGTGGCGGCGATGACGAGAACCCGAAGGGCGGCGGGGACGCCCCCGGCGCGGGCAGCGGCGGATCCGGAAGCGGATCCGGCGGCAGCCTCCCGCGCACCGGTGCCGACATCTGGCCCCTGTTCGCCGGAGCGCTCGCCCTGCTCGCCGCTGGTGGAGTCGTCTACCGGATGACGCGCGGAAAGGGCGCGAAGCACTGAGCTCGGGCCGGGCTCGGCGGCCCTGACCGTCGGGCCTGACACCACCGGTCGAGCACCGCAGGCGGCCGAGAACGGATCTCACCACCGTTCCCGGCCGCCTCGGCGTCTGCGGGTCTCGGCTAGCATCGATGCGGACCGAGGATATGAGGAGGGGAGCGTGGCGAACACGTTCGTGCGCAATCAGTGGGCGCTGTGTCTGGCGCAGCTCTTCGCCGGCATCGGCGTGGCCACCGGGTTCGCCGTCGGCGGCATCCTCGCCGAACAGCTCACCGGTCGCACCGAGCTCGCCGGGTTCGCGCAGACGGCCTCGATCCTCGGCGCAGGACTGCTCGCTCTGCCGCTCGCGCGTCTCGCGCAGGTGCGCAATCGCCGCTGGGCGCTCGCCGTCGGCTACGGACTCGCCCTCACCGGAGCGCTCCTCATCGTCGTGGCCATCCTCGCGGGCATCGCCCTGCTCTTCTTCGTCGGTATGGGCTTCTTCGGGTCCGCGACCGCCTCGGGCCTGCAGAGCCGGTACGCGGCCACCGACTCCGCGCCTGAGCAGCTCAAGGGCCGAGCGATGTCGATCGTCGTGTGGGCGACGACCGTCGGGTCGGTCCTCGGACCCAACCTCGCCGAACCCGGTGCCCGGCTCGGGCGCTCGCTCGGCATCGACCCCTTCGCCGGTCCCTTCCTCATCGCCGTCGGCGGATACCTCCTCTCCTTCGTCTGCGTCCTCTTCCTCCGGACCCCGCGCTCCGATCGTCCCGGCGTCGGGGCGGACCGGATCGTCGCCGCCCCGACGGCCCCTCGCCGAGGCGGCACCTGGGCGGCCGTGCGCCGATCCCCGGGTGCGCTCCTCGGTCTCCTCTCCGTCGTCAGCGGGCACATGATCATGGTCGTGACGATGGTGATGACCCCGGTCCACATGGACCATCACGGGTTCGGCCTCGGGCTCATCGGCGTGACGATCGCCGGGCACATCTTCGGCATGTACGGACTCTCTCCGGTCTTCGGCTACCTCACCGACCGGTTCGCTCCCGGACGCGTCATCCTCCTCGGGCAGGTGCTCTTCGCCGCCGCGCTCATCCTCGGCTTCATCGATGCGGCAGGCGAGTCCTCCTTCGTCCGGCTCTCCCTCGCGCTTTTCCTCCTCGGACTCGGGTGGTCGGCGTGCCTCATCGCCGGCTCGACCCTGCTCACCCAGGAGATCGACCCGGCGCATCGGATCCCCGTGCAGGGACTCTCGGATGCGGGGATGAACCTCGGAGCGGCCGCGGTCGCCGCACTCGCCGGTCCGCTGCTCTCACTCGGCGGCTTCGCATGGGTCACCGTGCTCGGCTTTCTCGTCCTCGCCGTCGCCGTGGCAATGGGCATCCGCACCGGCTACGGGGCACGCGCCCGCGGGTGAGTGCCCCGCCCCGGCGAGGGACTCGGGGCCGGACGACGGTCGGGCAGGGCCGCCTCGGCGAGGGAGCGGGGTGTGCGGAACGGACGTGGGCATCGCTTCGGGGCACCGCCTCGGCGGGGTGATGGGGTGTGCGGAACGGACGTGACGCCGATCCGGCGGGCCGCCTCGGCGAGGGGAGCCGGGATTGTAGGGGAAGTCACGCGCGGAATCCAGGACCGCCTGGAAGATCTTCGGATCGTGGTGTAGAGTAGATGATTGGTCTGTTCTCACTCAACTCATCCATTCACGGTTGTGGGCGGCGTCACGCCATCCACAGCCTTTCATGTGGTGGGGGAGGGCCGGAGCAGTCTGTGGGGATCGTCGGTGCCGACCGACGATCGACGATTACGTCGAACGCGAAGGTTTCGCGGGAATACGAGGTTAGCGAACGATATGGCCAAAAAAGAAGGGGTCATTGAGATCGAAGGCACCGTTGTCGAAGCTCTCCCGAACGCATCGTTCCGGGTCGAGCTGAGCAACGGGCACAAGGTGCTCGCGCACATCTCAGGGAAGATGCGGCAGCACTACATCCGAATCCTGCCCGAGGACCGAGTCATCGTGGAGCTGTCTCCTTACGATCTCTCGCGTGGACGAATCGTTTACCGCTACAAGTAAGGATCTTCGATCATTCGCGCCGGATTCCCTGGGAAGGGAGACCGGCCGAGAGAAGGAAAAACGATGAAGGTTAAGCCCAGCGTCAAGAAGATCTGCGAGAAGTGCCAGGTGACCCGCCGTCACGGTCGAGTCATGGTGATCTGCTCCAACCCGCGCCACAAGCAGCGTCAGGGCTGAGCAGCTCTTCGAGCAGAGGGAGCCCCGATACGGGGCTGCCAGCAGCACCACACCCACGCAGACCTCGCCCCCTGCGCATGCCGGACCGGCATGAGCAGGACGATACCTTCGGTCGGGGGCCGAGGACCTCAGGTCACTGAGGACAGGTCTGCATCAGCACCTCCGAAACATCAACAGGAGTAAGAACCTATGGCACGTCTTGCCGGAGTCGACATCCCGCGCGAAAAGCGCGTGGAGGTCGCCCTGACATACATCTATGGTGTGGGCCGCACGCGTGCGCGCCAGACCCTGACGGAAACCGGGATCAACCCCGACACCCGTGTGAAGGACCTGAGCGACGCCGAGCTCGTTCAGCTGCGTGACTACATCGAGGGCACGTTCCAGGTCGAGGGTGACCTCCGCCGTGAGGTCGCCGCCGACATCCGCCGCAAGGTGGAGATCGGCAGCTACGAAGGCCTGCGCCACCGCCGCGGTCTCCCGGTTCGCGGACAGCGGACCAAGACCAATGCGCGCACCCGCAAGGGACCGAAGCGCACCGTGGCCGGTAAGAAGAAGTAACATGCTCACCCGGTTGACCGGCGTCAACCACCTCGATCAGGAGTAAAACCTATGCCTCCCAAGTCACGCGCCGCTTCAGCGCGCAAGCCTCGCCGCAAGATCAAGAAGAATATCGTTGCCGGCCAGGCGCACATCAAGTCCACCTTCAACAACACCATCGTGTCGATCACCGATCCGACCGGTGCTGTCATCTCCTGGGCCTCCTCCGGTGAGGTCGGCTTCAAGGGCTCGCGCAAGTCGACGCCCTACGCCGCTCAGATGGCTGCGGAATCCGCCGCCCGCCGCGCGCAGGAACACGGCCTGAAGAAGGTCGACGTCTTCGTCAAGGGACCGGGCTCGGGCCGCGAGACCGCGATCCGCTCCCTGCAGGCCGCCGGCCTGGAACTGGGCACCATCCAGGATGTCACCCCGGTTCCGTTCAACGGCTGCCGTCCGCCCAAGCGCCGCCGCGGCTGACCCTTTCCGTGGAACTGCCGCAGGCGACGGGCCGCTGTGCCCGCCGCCTGAGGCAGAACGGATTCATCGCATAAACCGAACCGTTCTTCATGGCCGACTGCCATGACGTGCAGTGCGAACGTCATATAGCGGATGTTCGCTGAAAGGAAGCCCACGTGCTCATTGCACAGCGCCCAACACTCACGGAAGAAGTCGTCTCCGACAACCGCTCCAGGTTCGCCATCGAGCCGCTCGAGCCCGGATTCGGCTACACCCTCGGCAACTCGCTTCGTCGCACCCTGCTGTCGTCGATTCCGGGAGCCGCCGTCACCTCCATCCGGATCGACGGCGTCCTCCACGAGTTCAGCACCGTCCCGGGAGTGAAGGAGGATGTCACCGAATTCATCCTCAACCTCAAGTCCCTGGTCGTGTCGTCTGAATTCGACGAGCCTGTCGTTGCGTACCTGCGCAAGCAGGGCCCTGGCACCGTGACCGCTGCCGATGTCTCGGCTCCCGCCGGAGTCGAGATCCACAACCCGGACCTGCACATCGCCACGCTCAATGGCGAAGGCCGTCTGGACATGGAGCTCACCATCGAACGCGGACGCGGCTACGTGTCGAGCGCCCAGAACAAGAACGCCGATGCCGAGATCGGCCGGATCCCGGTCGACTCGATCTACTCGCCCGTTCTCAAGGTCACCTACAAGGTCGAGGCCACTCGTGTCGAGCAGCGCACCGACTTCGATCGCCTCGTGCTCGATGTCGAGACCAAGCCGTCGATGACCCCGCGCGACGCCATCGCGTCGGCAGGCAAGACGCTGGTCGAGCTGTTCGGCCTGGCACGCGAGCTCAACGTCGAAGCCGAGGGCATCGAGATCGGCCCGTCGCCGGTCGACGCCGCTCTCGCCGCCGACCTGGCGCTTGCCATCGAGGACCTCGATCTGACCGTGCGCTCCTACAACTGCCTCAAGCGTGAGGGCATCCACACCGTCGGCGAGCTCGTCGCCCGCAGCGAAGCCGACCTCATGGATATCCGCAACTTTGGTTCGAAGTCGATCGACGAGGTCAAGGCCAAGCTCAACGAGCTCGGACTCAGCCTCAAGGACAGTCCTGCCGGGTTCGAATCCGGTCTCGCGGAAGAGGACCAGTCCTACGTCGAAGACGAACAGTACTGATCAAGACCTAGGAGTTTTCCACTATGCCTACCCCAACGAAGGGCCCCCGCCTCGGCGGTTCGCCCACCCACGAGCGCCTCATGCTCAACAACCTGGCAGCGCAGCTCTTCGAGCACAAGCGCATCACGACGACCGTGACGAAGGCCAAGCGCCTCCGTCCGGTGGCCGAGCGCCTCATCACCGCTGCGAAGAAGGGCGACCTCGCCGCCCGTCGTCGCGTGCTCGCCCAGATCGCCGACAAGTCGATCGTCCACGAGCTCTTCACGACGATCGCCGAGACCATGGCCGAGCGTCCGGGCGGATACACCCGCATCACGAAGATCGGTCCCCGCAACGGCGACAACGCTCCGATGGCCGTCATCGAGCTCGTCCTCGAGCCCTACTCGCCGAAGCAGGCCACGGTGAAGGAGGCCGAGCAGGCCACCGCGACCGCCGCTGCCGCCTCGACTGACTCCTCCGACGAAGAGGTCGTCTCCGACGACGTCACCGTCACCGAGGATGCCGATGGCGACGTCGTCGTCGACGAAGTCAAGGTCACCGAGGATGCCGAAGGCAACGTCGAGGTCGACGAGACCGTCGAGACCGTCGACCCCGAGGCCGGCAAGGACAAGTGACTCTGATCTAGAGTCGGTCCGATCCCGATACTGCAGGCGGGTGCCCACTGGGTGCCCGCCTGCAGTACATTCACGGGTCGGCGCGCGGTTGCGCAGGCCGTTGCTCGGTCCACGCCTGGCCGGGTTTCCGCGTCGCCCGGGACACGGATTTCCGCGCAACTGTGGATCGAGCGAAAAGGTCTCCGTCAGACCGCGCTCGATCCACGAGTGGCTCGGTGTCCGCGGGATTGGGAAGCGGAACAGCCCGCCAGCCCGGTGAGGGGGTGCACGTATATAAATCTATAGATCTCGAACGGGGTTGGGTCGCTGGTCCTGGTAATGTCATGCACGCGGTCTAGCCCGAGCTGGCCAAACGCGGGATCACGGTGAACTCGGTCGCGCCTGGCACCATTGGCACCGACCCCGATGCCGATTGGATCGACGCACCCGGAGCCTGCGACGGCGCCGTGCAGGTTTCCGCGTTCGACAGAATTGGTACTCCTGAGGATATTGCGGATGTGATCAGTTTCCTCGCCGGCTATCGTGGACACTGGGTCACCGGGCAGACGATAGACACCACCGGCGGCTCCAGCCTCTGAACGGGCGCGAGATGCATGACTAGTACCGAAACCTCTGTCCATTCCCACATCGCGTTTTCGCGTCAGTCGCTTGAGAGTGCAGAAGGCTCAGTCGTTCTGATCGTCCTGGAAGGTCTTCTTGCTTCTCGTCTTATGGATTGGCTCCACTGTCATCCCGGTTGCTTCAACCCATGCGCCCTGGCTATAGGTGCGCAGAACCTTCACCGTCTCACGGGACTGCAAGTAACCATATCTTCCAGTCTCCCAATCCATTCCGCTGACTTTGCTGTCTGCGAAGAAGGCTTCGTGGTTGTAGGACTGCACTTGGAGCGTGCCATCCAGAATTGCATATGCGTGGCCGCCCTCAGAGGTGTTGGTTTCACCAGAACCTTGAAAACTAGGCGCGTACCTGTGCATAGTGCCATCCGTGAGGGTAATGACGACGTCGCTCGCTTCGGACCACTCGACTCGTCTGCCGTCACCGAGCTCTTTGGGAGGTTCAGAATGAGGACTGGTTGAATCCACGAAGAATTGTATTTTGCTATCCATGTTTTCTCTGCTCCTTTGATTCAGCGATCCTTGTCTGGGGTTGTATCACAGCCGTTCGACGATCTCCTCGATACGATCATGGCCGTAGAACACTGGGATGAGAGCGTGTTCCCATTCACGGCCAACGTAGGCTGCTCCGTCTTCGAGCATGTGAGGGTCCAGAGCAGCGTCACGTTGGACCGCGCCGGCTATCTCTTCAAGGTACTCGGCGTGCATCTCCGTCCATTCCATGTTTTCCGTGGCATGGGGAGAGGCTCGCATAAGACGTGCTATCGCGTTCAGCACATAGACGGCGTCTGCGGCACTTCGTTGCTCCGCACTCATAATTGCTTCCCTTCAACTACTGCGGCTGTGCGTAGTATCTAGTGTCCCATAGGCCCCTGACGCAGTTGTTGAGCCGACCGCTCTATTTTTGCGGGGGTGCCCTATATTTATTGGCAGGCCCCATAGGGGGCCTGGTCGCTGGTTCTGGCATGGCTGATTCGCCCTGTCATTGATGATCCGGCGGGTGTTGCCGCAAGGAATCCAGGACACGCGTTGACTGCTGATAGGGGCTGGACCCAGGTGTACTGAGGTCTCGTCGTAACGTGGGTGCCAGCATCGGGTGTCATGGCAGACCGAGATCGAGGCTGAAGCGGAGGAACTGGCTGACTCGCTCCCTCTTTTCTTCAGGTCTCAACGTAAATGCCGGGAGTCGGCGTTAAGGCCGCAAACCAGATCCTCCTGGCAGCCGGTGATTTCAGCGCGTTCAAGACTATTGCACATTTGGCTGCGTATGCCGGAATCGCTCCGGTGACGCGTCGGACGGGGACATCGATTCGGGGTGAGTTCCCGTCGCGTGCTGGCAATAAAAGGTTGAAGAACGCGTTGTTCCACTCAGAGTGGGTGGCGTCGTGTCATGACTCGGTGTCGAAGGCGTATTACGAGGGGAAACGGGCTGAGGGTAAGCGACACAATGCTGCGGTGATGTGTCTGGCTCGCCGCCGGCTCAACGTCGTGTTCGCGATAGTCAAGGCCGGGGTCTTCTACGAGGCGAAGACCCCGGCGGCTGCTTGACAACGAATCTAACGAGGCGCGGATCAGCTCGCGACCTCCTCGGCGCTCACCTCACCTTCGAAAGCTCCACGCCCTCATCGAACTCGGCGTCGATCTCCGGGTTCGGCTTGTAGGTTGCGAGGCTGACGACGACCGCGACGATGAGGTTGATTGCGAAGCCGGGGATGATCTCGTAGATCGAATCCGTCAGCGGGGTGTTGAGCTGACCCCAGACGAAGGCGACGACGGCACCGGAGATGAGGCCGAAGAGCGCGCCCCAGTTCGTCAGCTTCTTCCAGAACAGGGTGAGTAGGACGATCGGGCCGAACGAGGCGCCGAAGCCCGCCCACGCGAAGGCGACGAGATCGAGGATGCTGTTCGACGGCGAGATTGCGAGCAGGACGGCGATGACCGCGACGATGAGGATGCCGAGGCGGCCGAGCAGCACGTACGTCTTGTCCTGGAGGGTGCGCGTCGACCCAGCGCGCTTCGCGACGATCTTGAAGAGGTCCTCGACGAGTGCCGAGGAGGTGACGACGAGCTGCGAGGAGATCGTCGACATGATCGCCGCAAGCACCGCGGCGAGGACGAGCCCGGCGATGAACGGGTGGAAGAGGATCTGCGCGAGGTCGAGGAAGACCGTCTCCGGGTCGGTGGGCGCCTGATCGGCGTGCTGGGAGAAGTAGGAGATGCCGACGATGGCCGTGGCGATCGCACCGGCCGCCGAGATCGCCATCCAGCCCACACCGATGCGCCGGGCGACCGTCGCGTCGGCGGGGGTGCGCAGGGCCATGAAGCGGACGATGATGTGCGGCTGGCCGAAGTAGCCCAGACCCCACGCGAGCGAGGAGATGACGGCGAGATAGGTCCCTCCGGCCCAGAACGAGCCGGAGCCGAAGAGGCTGAGCAGGCTCGGGTCGATCTCCCGGACGTTGGCGATCACCTCGGCGGGTCCGCCGGCATTGATGACGGCGACGATGGGCACGGCGATGAGGGCGGCGAACATGAGCAGCCCCTGGGCAACATCGGTGAGCGTGGCGCCGAGGAAGCCGCCGAAGAGCGTGTAGACCATCGTGATCGCGGCGACGATGAGCATGCCCGCGAGGTAGTTGAGGCCGAAGCTCGATTCGAAGAACTTCCCGGCCGCGACCATCCCCGAGGAGACGTAGAACGTGAAGAAGACGAGGATGATGAGGCCGCAGACGATGCGCAGCAGATGCGTGCGGTCCTGGAGCCGCTGCTCGAAGAAACTCGGGATGGTGATCGAATCACCGGCGGTCTCCGTGAAGGCGCGCAGCCGAGGCGCGACGAACTTCCAGTTCACCCAGGCGCCGACGGTGAGACCGATCGCGATCCAGGCTTCGACGAGTCCCGAGAGGTAGATCGCGCCCGGCAGGCCCATGAGCAGCCAGCCCGACATGTCGGAGGCTCCGGCGCTCAGCGCTGCGACGCTCGGGCGCAGGCCCCGGCCCGCAAGCATGTAGTCGTCGAGACTGTCCTTCGTCTTCCGGTAGGCGAACCAGCCGATGGCGAGCATGCCCGCGAAGTAGAGGATGATGGCGATGGTGCGGAACGTTGTCTCGGACATGGGGTTTCGTCTCCTTTGATCAGCACCGGAGACTTTACAGTAAAGCATGAGCCGGGTGTGAATACCGTGTGAAGATCCGCCCAGGGGTGGAATCGCGGTCCGATCGACAGGTATGAAGGTGGGCTGTCGTCGGTTCCGCCCACGCCGAGGCGGCTGTCCCGCCCCGGCGAAGTGTCCCGCACTCCCCGCCGAGGCGGTTGTGCCGTCCCGCTGAGGTGGTCCGGATACCTCGCCGATGCGGGCGACGGTTCCGTGGGCCGTCCCGGTCGGGGTGTTGTTCCTCAGGCGTCCGAGCGCCGATGCGAGCGGGGAACCCGGGTCGTCGACCGGCCGACGGAGAACGCGGCGATGGGACGGGTGAACCTGGCGCTGCCGTCGGGGAGAGTTTCGCTGCCGGCACACTTCTGTCGGCCGAGCAGGTCGCGCAGAGAGGCGTGTGCCTCCGGGCAGTCCTTGATCTCCGAGTGGACATCGACGCGCAGGCCCGCCCGATCGAAGAGCAGCCAGGTGCGCAGCAGATCGCGTCCGAGACGGAGCTCCCGCACAGCAGCCATTCCCGCCACGTCAGCCATTGCCTTCACGTCAGCCGGGGCCGTATCAGCCGGGACTGTATCCGCCCGGGCCGCGCTTGCAGAGTCTGCCTGACCAGAGTCCGCAACTGCCGAGGCAATCGTCGTCGGGTTCGCCGCGGGCGTTCCGTCGTCAGCGACTTCTGTGTCCTCGGCAGCCTCAGCGGCGGCAAGGATGAGGTGATGGGGTGCGCCGGTGCGCCTCGGAGGAGTTTCGGCGGCAGGCCCCTGCGGGCGGCGCGTGAACCACGCGATCGGTGCGAGAGCACCGGAGACCGCCCGGGCGATGAATGGGCGCAAAGGCGCCCGATTGAGGAGTGCCGCCGCTCGTGCCCCAAAGGACGGGATGCGCAGGCACTCGGCGGTGAGTCCGTCCTCGCGGTACGCCGGATCGCGCGGGTCGAAGCGCAGCCATGCGAGGGTCTCGGTGAAGACGGCGGGCGTGGAGAATGACCAGTGTTCGGCGCGGTCGAGCAGTCGCGCCCACAGTCCGTCCGTGACCTCGACGAGCCGTGCCCCGGACTGTGCGAGTGCGATGTTGGCCGTCTCGACGGCGGAGTCGAGGGCCGCCTCGTCACGGGCGAGGGGGCCGCGGTCGACCTGCCGGTGCTCGAGATCGGCGACCGTGAACGACGGCCAGGCAGCGACAGGGGAATCTGAGCCGCCCGGGCGGCCGGCTCCGCTGCGCACGTCGAGTCCGACAGTGAGCCCCGGTCCCCACCCGTCGACGGAGGTGACGTCGACCGCGAGGTCCGCCTCGGCGGCGGCGATCGCGAACGCCTCGATCCAGCACCCGAGCGAGAGGTGGAGGTCCTCGGAACGGGGATCGCCGGCCGGCAGGGTCCGGTCCGGGTCGACGGTGAGACCCACCTCGGCGACGGCACCGTCCTCAGCGATGCCCGCGACGGTCGGCATCCACGGCTGGGTGTTGTGCGCCGAGGGTGCCCGCCCGGCCGTGCGGAACAGCGACGTCAGCAGGCGTGCGCTGATGCCGGGGGACGACTGCGGGCCCGGCCCCGCCGTGACAGAGGTGCCCGACCCCGCCGTGACTGAGGCTCCCGTCCTGGTCGTGTCGGACGCATCCGCCCCCTCAACGTCGGACGCGTCCGACCCCGTCGTGTCCGCGTCGTCCGTCGCCGCAGTGTCTGAGGCATCCGCCACCGGCCGTTCGACGACCAAGTCCGTTCCCTCCGGCGCGGACTCGAGCCTCCGGTCGAGGAAGCAGAGCGAGTGCAGGGGCGTGCCTCCGGCCTTGGCGAAGACCGCCGCCGAGGCGGGATTGTCCTCGGCGATGAACGTCACCCGCAGACGCCGGTAGCCGCCGGCGACGAGTCCCGCGTACACCTCCCTGGTGACGAGGGAGAGCAGACCCTGACCCTGGAAGCGGGGATCGGTGCCCTGGATGATGAGCACGGCGTCGGTGAGGCGGGAGCGGTGACGGAGCAGGTCCCAGAGCGCTGCCGGACCGAGCCGGCCGCCATGGCGACGGAGCACCGGGACAGGGTCGGGAACGACGAGGGCGAAGCACCGCGACGGCGCGTCATCGCCCTCCTCGGCGCCGACGACATCGACGATGAGTGAGGGATCGGCCAGCACTGAGAGCCCTGCCATCTGCGATCTCAGCTGGGCGGGGGAGATCTGCGTGAAGTAGGGCAGGGCTGAGAACGCGGCGTTGAGCGTCGGCAGCAGCCGGGCTGCGAACCCGCGCATGCCCAGACGTGTGACGGGCCGGCGACGCAGTCCGTGTTCGGACCATTCGGCGGGGCTGACTGCGGTCGCGCGAGCGCGGGGGACCGCGTCGAGCCTGACCTCCCATGTCTGCGCGGGACCCCATGTCGAGAATCCCGCGGCGGCGAAGGCCTCGGCGATGAACTCCGGATTCCATGCGGTGTCGAAGAATCCGGGATGCTCGAAGCCTGCCGTGACAAGTCCGCCGGTGACATTGGGCAGCGGGGAGACGGGACCGAAGACCCGGCAGGCGCCGAGCGCGTCCGCCCGATCGAGGACGAGGGCGATGATCTCCTCGATCACGGCCGCATCGAGGGCCTCGAGCGCACCGAAGAAGAGGGTCTCTGGTGCCTGCGCTCCCGGACCGTCGCTCAGCCGTTCGGCGAGGAGACGGGACCGATGGCAGAGCACCCGGCCCACGGCCGCACCGGAGTCATCCGTGAGTAGCCAGAGCTCGACCTCCTCGGCGAACCAGCCGGACCCCGAGGCCCACGCGGTGATGTCCGAGGCGACGAGGGGGACGACATGATCGGACTCGCCCCGGGCGGACGCGATCGAGGCGGTGAGGTCGATGAAGCCTCGCAGCTCGGCCTTCGTCGTCACCCGGCGGCGCGTCAGTCCCGACCGTGGACCTCCGGCCTCCACGCTCACTCCTCGGAGATCGGGGTGAAGGAGTCGATCATGGCGAGGCGGCCGTCCTCGGCGCGGAACTCGCCGTTCGTGTAGCCCCACTCCTCGGCCTCGAGGAGGCGGATGAAGCCGCCGCGGGCCGGCGACTTCTCACCGTCGCCGATGAGCCAGTGCATGATCTCGACGTGTTCGGGGGTGCGCGCGAACCGCAGGAGGTCGTCTCGGGTCGCGAAGGCGACGAAGAGGCCGATGCGGTCGGGGAACTCGTAGTAGCTGCGATGCCAGAGGTAGCCCGGTGCCCGCCTCAGCGCCTTCGCGAGCTTCGGCCAGCGCCGGAGCTGGCCGAGCATGACGAGCGGGCTGCGGTACCGGTTGGCGCCGAGGAAGTACGCCCCGGCTCGGGCCTGCGGCGGGGCCTGTGAGAAGTCATTCGATCGCATTGCTCTCCCCTGACTGAGTTGCGGGTGCGGACGCGGACGCTGCAGGCTGCTTCTGGAGGTAGACGTTCTTGATCTTCGTCGATGTCTCGGCGAAGGGGCCGGTGCCGAAGTCGTGGATCTCGATCTCGAGCTCCGCGGTCGTCGGGTCCTCCTTCATGCTCTGCGCGAAGTCCCGGGAGACCGAGGCGAGGTGGCCGAGGACGCCGGTCCGGATCGTCTCGGCGAGTTCGGCTCGCTCACCGGCGGAAAGCGCCGGAGCGGTCTCGCGCAGCTGGATGTGCAGAGCCGGGCGGTGCTCGTGGTCGGGCAGTTCGCGCAGCTCGATCCGGAAGGACTCGATGAGGTGGGCGCGGGGGTTGTCCCGGTAGAGGCCGTTCTCGATGTCGAGGGGGTAGATGTTCGCGCCCATGTACGAGATCGTCGAGTCCGAGCGGCCGAAGAGGAGGACGAAGGGCAGCTTCATCCCGTTGCCGGAGAACGCCTGCGAGCATGCGCGAGCGAGGTCGGGGTGTCGGCGGGTGAGTTCGACCATCGTCGGGAAGTCGATGAGTCTCGCCTCGTCGCCGATGTTGTAGCGCAGCCTGGGACTCATCACCGACGCGGAGTTGATCGTCGCGACGAGCTCCCCGTCCTCGGTCGTCTCGAGGTAGGTCTCGAGCGGGTTGTACTGGAAGACCATGGGCACGCGGGACTCGTCGGGTCCGAGCACCTCGGCGCGGAAGTCGAGGTCATGGGCGAGCGCCCTGCGGATGACGACGGAGAGGTCGGACTCCCCGGCCATCCCGATCGTCAGGTCGGAGGCCCCGTAGCCGGAGTAGACCCGGTCGAAGCGCTGTTCGAGGTAGTCGCGCAGCCCCTCGGTCATCGCCTCACCGCCGACGAAGCCGCTCATCCGGTAGTCGTCCCAGGCGCCGGGCTCGGAGTCCATCCGGTCGACGAGATGCTTGAGGAACGGAGGATAGGCGCTGATGAGGTACGTGTGGTCGGGCCCGAAGTGACGCATCGTGTCGAGGATCTTCTCGAGGTCGGGCCCGGTGTTCTTGACCATCGCGACCTTCGCCATCGCCAGACCCGTGTTCGTCCCCGTCGCCCACGCGCCCATCGAGAACGCGTTGATGCAGAAGAGGTCCTTGTCCCCGAAGAGCATCGTCACGTACCCGGCGACGTTCTTGTGCACGGTGTCGAGTTCGCGCTTCGAGCGCATCCAGTTGAACGGTGTGCCCGAGGAGCCCGAGGACTCGTCGACGACCGTGCCCACCCGCTCGATCCTCCCGCCCCAGCACCGGTGCTCCTCAGAGTACTTCCGGACGAAGGCGTCCTTCGACGTCGGGGTGTAGGCCTCGAGGTCCCACCATGAGAAGGCGAAGCCGGTGCGCGCGAGGTAGTCCTGGTAGGCGGGGACGTCGAGGGAGGCCTGCTGGCAGATCATCCACGCGTTGAGCCGAGCGAAGGGCTCGAGCTTCGGCGAGTAGTGCCGGGCGGTGAAGCGCCAGATCGCCGGGTGCATCCGGTACGTCCCGTACGCGGCCGTCAGCCCGAGGTTCGCGGTCCGCAGCAGGGCCTGCCGGGCGAGGTTGACGGGTCCGCGCGGGATCGGCAGGCGGCGCAGGCCTGTGGGCTGAGTCTCACTCATACAGTGACAGTAGCCCAGCCCGGGCCCGCGCGGGCCGGCTCGGAGGGATTTGTGTCAGTTCCGCACCACGTCGCCGAGGTGGGGGTGCGGATCCCGCCGAGGCGCACGCCCCCGCATCCCGCCGAGGCGGGCCCCGTTCCCCGCCGAGGCGGGCCCCGTTCCCCGCCGAAGCGGGGCCTCGTTCCGCTCAGTCGAAGACGACCGTGCGGTGACCGTCCATGAGGACGCGCCCCTCGGCGTGCCAGCGCACGGCGCGGGCGAGGACGGCCGCCTCGACGTCCTGACCCTGGGTGATGAAGTCGGCGGTGTCGTGGTCGTGGTCGACACGGGCGACGTCCTGTTCGATGATCGGTCCCTCGTCGAGGTCGGAGGTGACGTAGTGGGCGGTCGCCCCGATGATCTTCACTCCCCGGGCGTGGGCCTGGTGGTAGGGCCGGGCGCCTTTGAAGCTCGGGAGGAAGGAGTGGTGGATGTTGATGACGCGGCCTTCGAGGGCCGCGCAGAGGTCGGGGGAGAGGATCTGCATGTACCGGGCGAGGACGATGAGTTCGACGTCGAGGTCGGTGACGAGGCGACGCAGCTCCGCCTCGGCGCTCTCCTTCGTCTCCGGGGAGATGGGGATGTGGTGGAAGTCGTGGCCGTGGAACTCCGCGAGCGGACGGAGCACGTCGTGGTTCCCTGCCACCCCGACGATGTCGATGGGCAGGCGGCCTGCGCTCTGCTGGAAGAGCAGCGTGTTGAGGCAGTGTGCGGCCTTCGAGACGAGGACGAGGGTGCGGGTGCGCTTCTCGCCCGGCTGCAGGCCGATCTCCATCGCGAAACGGTCGGCCACCTCGGACAGCGAGCCTTCGAGGTCTGCGGCGGTGACCGGGGTCGGTGTGGAGAAGGAGAGGCGGAGGAAGAACTGGTGCGAGTCGGGGGAGGAGAACTGCTGGGATTCGGTGATGTTCGCTCCGATTCCGGCGAGCACCCCGGTCACGGCGTGGACGATTCCGGTCGCATCGGGGCAGGTCACTGACAGTATCCATTCACGGCTCATGCCCGGAATCCTATCGTCGCCGACCCTGCCGGCCGCTCACGTGTCCGGGATCCGGCAGGCGGTCGGCCTGAGCCGGGCGGGGGCAACGCTGTTAGCATTGCCTCGGAACGCGCGCGGGCCGGATCCGTGCCGCCAGTCCTCGACGCCACAGGAGTGCATATGTCCGACACCTCGCTGCAGGCTTCGCTTGCAGACATCGACCCGCAGATCGCCGAAGTCCTCGACCTCGAGTTGGGCAGGCAGCGTTCGACGCTCGAGATGATCGCCTCGGAGAACTTCGTTCCCCGCGCGGTCCTCGAAGCCCAGGGCTCGGTGCTGACGAACAAGTACGCGGAAGGGTACCCGGGCAAGCGCTACTACGGCGGCTGCGAGTTCGTCGACATCGCCGAGAACCTGGCGATCGACCGGGCCAAGAGCCTCTTCGGCGCCGAGTACGCCAACGTCCAGCCGCACTCGGGTGCCTCGGCCAATGCCGCGGTCATGCATGCGCTCGCCCGCCAGGGCGACAAGATGCTCGGCCTCTCGCTCGCCCACGGCGGCCACCTCACCCACGGCATGAAGATCAACTTCTCCGGCCGCCTCTACGACGTCGCCTCCTACGAGGTCGACCCCGACACGTACCGCATCGACATGGACAAGGTGCGTGAGCGCGCCCTCGAACACCGTCCCGAGGTCATCGTCGCCGGCTGGTCCGCCTACCCGCGCCAGCTCGACTTCCAGGCCTTCCGCGACATCGCCGACGAGGTCGGTGCGAAGCTCTGGGTCGACATGGCCCACTTCGCCGGGCTCGTCGCCGCAGGCCTCCACCCCAACCCCGTCCCGTTCGCCGATGTCGTCTCCTCGACGGTGCACAAGACGATCGGCGGCCCCCGGTCGGGCTTCATCCTCGGCAAGGAGGAGTACGCGAAGAAGCTCAACTCCGCGGTCTTCCCCGGCCAGCAGGGCGGTCCGCTCATGCATGTGGTCGCGGCGAAGGCCGTGGCGTTCAAGCTCGCGGCGACCGAAGAGTTCAAGGACCGTCAGGAGCGGACCCTGCGCGGCGCGCAGATCCTCGCCGACCGTCTCCTCGAGGCCGATGTCGCCGAGGCGGGGGCGACCGTGCTCACCGGCGGCACAGACGTCCACCTCGTCCTCGTCGACCTGCGCAACTCCGCCCTCGACGGGCAGCAGGCCGAGGACCTCCTCCACGAGGTCGGCATCACCGTCAACCGCAACGCCGTGCCCTTCGACCCGCGCCCGCCCATGGTCACCTCGGGTCTGCGCATCGGCACCCCGGCGCTGGCGACCCGCGGATTCGGCGACGCCGAGTTCACCGAGGTCGCCGACGTCATCGCCGAGGCGCTCAAGCCCGGTGCCGACGTCGAGGCGCTCGCCGCCCGGGTGAAGCGGCTCAGCGACGACTTCCCGCTCTACGAAGGTCTGGAGCAGTACTGATGGCCGCGCAGATCCTCGACGGCAAGGCCGTCGCCGCGCAGATGAAGGACGAGATGCGGGCGCAGGTCGGTCAGCTCGCTTCGCGGGGGATCGTCCCCGGTCTCGGGACGGTCCTCGTCGGCGACGATCCGGGATCGAAGTGGTACGTCGCCGGCAAGCACCGCGACTGCGCGGAGGTCGGCATCGAGTCGATCCGTCGCGACCTGCCCGCCTCGGTGACGCAGGAGGAGCTCGAAGAGGTCATCGACGAGCTCAACGCCAACGACGCGTGCACCGGCTACATCGTGCAGCTGCCGCTTCCCGACCACATCGACACCGATGCGATCCTCGAGCGGATCGACCCGGCCAAGGACGCCGACGGACTCCACCCGACGAACCTCGGTCGGCTCATGCTCAACGTGGGCCGCCCGATCACCACACCCCTGCCGTGCACCCCGCGCGGGGTCATCGAGCTCATGGTCCGCAACGGCATCGAGCTCGCCGGCAAGCACGTCGTCGTCATCGGCCGCGGGGTCACCGTCGGCCGGTCGATCGGCTCGCTGCTCACCCGCCGGGAGTACAACGCGACGGTCACGCTCACCCACACGGGCACCCGGAACCTCCCCGAGCTGCTCAAGCAGGCCGACGTCATCGTCGCCGCCGCCGGTGCCCCGCGCATCGTCCGGTCCGAGGACGTCAAGCCCGGTGCAATCGTCCTCGACGTCGGGGTCTCCCGTGAGGAGGACCCGGAGACGGGGAAGTCGAAGATCGTCGGTGACGTCGATCCCGGTGTCGCCGAGGTGGCCGCCTGGGTCTCGCCCAACCCCGGTGGGGTCGGTCCGATGACCCGTGCCCTGCTGCTCAAGAACGTCGTCGACACCGCGCAGCGCTCCGCCGAGTGACACGCTGAGCCGACGACGCAGAACGGCCCGGATTGTTCCGGGGAACTGCAGACGGCCCGGCCGCCTCTCATGAGGCGACCGGGCCGTTCGCAATCTCTGCTCAGTCCGGAGTCGGGCCTGCGAGGAGCCTGCCCTGCTCCCGCAGGGCGTCGAGTCCCGCGGCGATGACCGGATGGGCGGCGCTGCCGGGACGGACGTGGGCGCGCAGCAGCCGATGGGGAATGGACGGGGAGTCGGGCCACGTCACCGGGATCCTCGAGACGGCGGCACCGGCCGGCAGGGAAGCGGTGCGCGGGAACAAGGCGATGCCGTGGCCGTGACCGACGAGCGCGGCGACCGCCGACCAGTCGAGCGCGTCGTGGCGCACGCGCGGGCGAAAGCCCGCCTGAGCGCAGAGGTCGGCGAACACCACCTGCTGGTCGCGGATATCGCCGGCCCCGATCCAGGTCTCGTCGGCCAGATCGGAGAGGCCGACGGATATCGCGTCGGCAAGCGGGTGGGCCTCCCCGACGAGGATGTCGAGCGGGTCGACGAGGAGATCGTGCGCTTCGCCTCCCCGATCCTCTGCGGCCCCGACACGGTGAGAGCCGGCGACGGCGACGACGATGTCGGTCTCCGCGTCCGCGAGCATCCGGAACCGGTCCCCGATCGCGTCCTCGCGGATCTCCACTGCGATCCGCGGGTCGATGTCGCGAAGGCGGTCGACGGCGGGACAGATGAGGGAGACGATCGCCGAGGCGATCCCGGAGATCCGCAGACGAGCGCCCTCGTCCGCGCGCAGGGTCGCGAGGTCCGCGAGCGTTCGCTCCCATTCGGCGTCGAGCGCCGAGGCATGGGAGAGGACGATCTCCGCGGCCTCTGTGAGACGGACATTCCGTCCGACGGGTTCGACGAGTTCGGCACCGACGAGGCGGGAGAGCTGCTTGAGATGCTGGGACACCGTCGACGGGGTGACATGGAGGGTGGCCGCGGCTCCCGTGACGGTCCCGACCTCGCGGACGGCTCGGAGAGTGCGCAGGCGCGGATCGATCATGGTGAAACACTACACAATGAATGGCGAAATCTTCGATAGACGCGAACGGTTCGGATGAGCCATCGTGGCCGTATGTGGCAGGCATTCGGACTCGGACTCTGGGCCGGCTACGGACTGGCGATCCCCGTCGGTGCCGTCGCCGTCCTCCTCATCCACCGCAGCGCGTCCGCGACGCTGCGGCAGGGACTCGCGGCGGTCCTCGGGGCCGTGGCCGCGGATGCGCTCTACGCCGTGGCGGCGCTGCTCGGCGGCGCGGCCGCCGCCCGCCTCATCGCACCGTGGCAGTCGGCGGTCACCGTCGCCGGTGCCGGTGTCCTCCTCGTCCTGGCCGCCCGCATCGCGGTCGACGGTCTCACCCGCGACCCGGGGGATCCCGAGCGCGGAACCGCCGGTGGTGGACCGGAGTGCGGCGACGGACAACCGCCTCGGACCGCGCCCGCGACCGGGCGCGCCTGGCGTGAAGCGCTCCTCTTCTTCTCCCTCACCGCGCTCAATCCGTGGCCGCTGCTCTACTTCGTCTCGGTGGTCGTCTCCGGGGGGCTGCTGAGCGCGGGCACCGCATCCGAGGCCGTCGCACTCCTGACGGGCATCGTCCTCGCCTCGGCCTCGTGGCACTGCGTGCTTGTGCTCATCGGCCGCAGTGCGGGGAAGGCGCTCCTCTCCGGATCCGGCCGGCGGATCACTGCGATGGTCTCCGCGGCGGTCATCGCCGGTCTGGCGCTGCGGCTGTTCGCCTCGGGGTGAGCGGTGAGAGCACGGACGACGACGGCCCGGTCACCTCGTTGGAGATGACCGGGCCGCGTGCGGCGCTCCGGGGGAGGCGCCTCAGTCCTGGTTGAGCTTGAGCTCGAAGAACACGCGCGGGTTGCCGGGGCCCGCGTAGTCCTCGACGAGTTCGCCGCTGAAGCCCATCGACGAGTGGAACGAGATCGCTCCGGTCTGCTCAGGATCGGTCGTCGCCTGCACCGTATCGCCGCCGAACTGGCGCACGTGGTCGAAGAACGCGCGGTAGAGCTCACGGCCGATGCCGAGGTGGCGGAAGTCCGACCGGGCGGCGACGAGATGGATGTAGGCAGGCCCTCTGGCGGGGATCTCACCGAGCAGGTAGCCGACGATCTCCGAGCGGTAGCGGGCGACGAGGCCGGAGGCGACGAACTGGCGGAACCAGTACGCGTCGTGGTCGGCCCGCAGGTCGCGGTCTCCCCAGAAGTTCTCCTGCGCACTGAGGAGGAACTCGCGCATCTCGCGGGCGTCGACCTCATCGAGCGGACTGATGCTCAGCTCTTCCGGATCGAATCTCTCATCAGCCATTGCCCCTCCTCAGGTGGTTCGTTCGTGCTCTCACTCTATAACGCCGGTGCGCGGAAGAGTACTTCGCTCTGCCATCATAGAGGAATGATCCGCATTGCCTCAGTCAACGTCAACGGTGTCCGCGCAGCATGGCGAAAGGGGATGCCCACCTGGGTCGATGCCTCCGCCCCCGACCTCATCACCCTCCAGGAGGTCCGTGCCGCCAACGACATCGCCCTCGGCGTCCTCGAAGGTGCGGGGTACACGACGATCAGCCATGACGCCGAGGCGAAGGGCCGTGCCGGAGTCGCCGTGATGGCGAAGGCCGAACCCCTCGCCACGCGGGAGGGCATCGGCTCCGACGGCTACTTCGACCGAGCCGGGCGGTGGCTCGAGACGGACTTCCGCCTCGGCGACGACACCGTGCTCACCCTCGTCTCCGCCTACGTCCACTCGGGTGAGGCGGGCACCCCGAAGCAGGACGACAAGTACCGGTTCCTCGACCGGATGACCGAGCGCCTTCCCGAGCTCGCTGCCGCCTCCGACCATGTCCTCGTCACCGGCGACCTCAACGTCTGCCACACCGAACGGGACCTGAAGAACTGGAAGGCGAACCGGAAGAAGGCCGGGTTCCTGCCCGAGGAGCGGGCCTACTTCGACCGGTTCTTCGGCGAGGTCGGCTACGTCGACGTCCACCGGCAGCTGGCCGGCGACATCGACGGCCCCTACACGTGGTGGTCGATGCGCGGCCAGGCCTTCGACAACGACGCGGGATGGCGCATCGACTACCACATGGCGACCCCGGGGCTCGCGGCGACGGCCAGGGGAGCAAGTGTCGACCGGGCGAACAGCTGGGGCGAGCGCTGGTCCGATCACGCCCCGCTCGTCATCGACTACGCGATCCCCGAGCTCAGATCTGCGAGCCGACCTCGATGAGGAGGACGCCGACGATGATGAGGGCGATGCCGGCGATCATCACCCGGGTCAGCCGCTCCCGGAAGAGGACGCGGCCGGCGAGGGCGGTGAGGGCGACGCCCGTGGCCGCCCAGATCCCGTAGGCGACCCCGAGCGGGAACCCGGTGCGCAGGGTGAGGCTGAGCAGGCTGAAGGAGACGATGTAGCCGCCTGCCACGCCCGCGTACCATGCCTTCGATCCGCCGACCGAGGCCATGCGCAGGCAGATCGTCGCCGCGACCTCGAGGAGGATCGCGCCGATGAGGAGGATCCAGCCGACGATCATGCGTCCTCCCCTCGCCGAGGCGGCAGGTCGATGCGCGCCGACGCCGGCTTCTCCTCACCGCGATGGCCGACCTCGACGAGAACGACCCCGGCCATGATGCAGACGATGCCGATGCCCATGACCGGGGTGATCGGCTCCCCGAAGAAGCCCGCCGAGGCGGCGGCGGTGAGCGCGACCCCGGCCGCGCCCCAGATCCCGTAGGCGATGCCCAAGGGCATCCCCGACCGCAGGGTGAGGCTGAGGAAGACGAACGCGCACGCGTATCCCAGCGCCATGAGGACATAGAGGGCGGGGTGCTCGAGGGCGGCCTTCATCGACAGCGTCCCCGTCACCTCGGCGAGGATCGCCCCCGCAAGAAACAACCACGTCCGCATGCCTCCATCTTCGACGATGGGAGGAGCCGACGACAATCCGTCTCAGCGGCAGAGCTCTGCTGTGACAGAGCCCTGTCCCCGCGGCCGAAGTCGTCTCAGCCGCGGGGACGACTCAGCAGCAGCGGGCCTTCGGGTTGCGGTCCTGCTCGTCGGTGACGTCGCGCCAGAACTCGCGCTCACCCATCGCTCCCTCCCGGGTGCCGTGCCTGCGCTCGTAGGACTCGAGGTAGTGGATGTAGGCGTTCTCGCCCATGATCTCCTTGAGATACCACAGCAGCCAGGCCCCGCCTCGGCGCAGCGACCCCCACGGGTCCCTGACGAGGCGGGTGAGCGGATGGGTCTGCGTGTCGGTCATGGCCGTGGCTCCGTGCCCGATCGTTCCTCCCACTGCGCCTGGACCTCGCGCTCGGCCCGGCGGGCGATGAGCCCGGCGGGGGCGAAGAGCTTCGACTCCGTGAAGGGCTCCTCACTCGTGGGCATCGAGCCCTTGCGGATGGCTTCGATCGACTTCCACAGCGCCATGACGACGACCATCGCGACAAGGAGGGCGAAGACGATCGAGAGCGTGCCCTGGACGAAGGTGTTGCGCACGACCGCGTTCATCGCCTCGACCCCCTGCGTGGCTCCGACCGAGGTCTCCCCGGCCGCGAGTGCGTCACGGTAGGTGAAGTGCTGGGCCCAGTAGCCGAGCTTCGGGTCGGAGGAGAAGATCTTCTGCCACGAGGCCGTCATCGTCACCACGAGATCCCATGCGAGCGGGATCCCCGGGATCCACGCATACCGGGCCAGACCCATCTTGCACACGATCGCGAAGATCACGGCGAGCGCGATCGCGGCGAGCAGCTGGTTCGAGATGCCGAAGAGCGGGAAGAGGGTGTTGATGCCGCCGAGCGGATCGGTCACGCCCATGAGGAGGATCGAACCCCACGCGCCGACCATGATCGCCGTCGTCAGCCAGGCGCCGGGCGTCCACGAGGGATCCCGGAAGCGCTTGGCGAAGTTGCCGAGCGCATCGCTGAGCATGAAGCGGGCGACGCGGGTGCCGGCATCGATCGTCGTGAGGATGAAGAGCGCTTCGAACATCACAGCGAAGTGGTACCAGAACGACATCCACGCCGGTCCGCCGAAGACGTTGTGGAGGATGTGCGCCATGCCCATCGCCAGCGTCGGGGCACCGCCGGTGCGGGAGACGATGCTCTCCTCACCGACATCGGTGGCCGCCTGCTGGAGGTACTCCGGGGTCGTCTCGACCCCGGACATGCCGAGCGAGTTGTTGATGAAGTCGGCCGCGCCCTGGACGGTGCCGCCGGTGAGCGGTTCGGCGGCGTTCATCGCGAAGTAGAGGCCCTTGTCGAGGCAGATCGCTGCGACGAGCGCCATGATCGCGACGAAGGACTCCATGAGCATGCCGCCGTAGCCGATGAGCCGGGCCTGCGACTCCTTCTCGATGAGCTTCGGGGTCGTGCCCGAGGAGATGAGCGCGTGGAATCCGGAGAGGGCACCGCAGGCGATCGTGATGAAGAGGAACGGGAAGAGTGCGCCGGCGAAGGCCGGGCCCGCAGTGTTGAACGCGAACTCCGTGAACGCGGGCATCTGCACGGTCGGGTTGACGATGAGGATGCCGACGGCCAGCAGCACGATCGTGCCGATCTTCATGAACGTCGAGAGGTAGTCGCGCGGGGCGAGCAGGACCCACACGGGCAGGACTGCGGCGAGGAAGCCGTAGATCATCAGGCACCATGCGAGGGTGACCTTGTCGAGGAGGAAGACCTCCGACCAGTACGGGGAGCTGTTGACCCACCCGCCGGCGACGATCGCCGCGACGAGGAGGACGATGCCGATGACCGAGGTCTCGACAACTTTGCCCGGTCGCAGGTAGCGCATGTAGACGCCCATGAAGATCGCGATCGGGATCGTCATGGCGATGGAGAACACGCCCCACGGGCTCTCGGCGAGCGCGTTGATGATGACGACGCCGAGGACCGCGATGAGGATGACCATGATGAGGATGATCCCGATCGAGGCGATGATGCCGCCGGTGCGGCCGAGCTCGTCGCGGGTCATCTGACCCAACGAGCGTCCGTTGCGTCGCATCGAGAAGAAGAGGACGAGGTAGTCCTGGACGCCGCCGGCGACGATGACTCCGAGGATGATCCACAGGGTGCCCGGCAGGTAGCCCATCTGCGCGGCGAGGATCGGGCCCACGAGCGGTCCGGCACCCGAGATCGCAGCGAAGTGATGGCCGAAGAGGACCCGGCGGTCGGTGGGAGCGAAGTCGCGGCCGTTGTCGTTGAGCTCAGCGGGCGTGGCCCGCCTGGGGTCGGGACGGGCGATCTTCCATTCGATGAACTTCGCGTAGAAGCGGAACGCGATGAGGTAGCTGCCGACCGCGGCGGCGACGAACCAGCTCGCCGACATCTCCTCGCCGCGGACGAAGGCGACCATCGTCCACCCGGCACCGGCGATGAGCGCGATGGCCACCCACAGCACGATCTTCGCCGGAGTCCACCGGGGCCTTTCGACCACCGCGACAGGAGGCAGGCTCTCCTCCGTCTTGACGTATTCAACCGACACTCGGTCCTCCTCATTGAGCTTGGGGCACTTCCGGTCACAAGTCGATCAGCGTCGTCGCAGGCAGCGGGTGCGAACCCGATCCTGAGAGTCGCCTTGGCGAATCATGTGTCCTTCATCGCCAGTGTACTCGCAGGTGTGGTCCGGATCTCACCCCCGCCTCGGCGAGGGGACGGACACGGTGGGGAACGGGCCGCACACACGCCCGCGATTGGCGGGGGTGAGCAGGTCAGAGGCATCATAGAGGCATGACGACACCTTCACTGCCCCGCACGGTCTCGGGCATCCAGGCCACCTCGGATTCCCTCCATCTCGGCAACTACATCGGAGCCCTGCAGCAGTTCGTCACCCATCAGGAGTCCCACGACGCCTTCTACTTCATCGCGAACATGCACGCGATCACCGTCGAGCAGGATCCCGCCGAACTGCGTGAGCGGACCCTGACCACTGCGGCGCAGTTCATCGCCGCCGGCCTCGACCCGGAGAAGTCGACGATCTTCGTCCAGTCCCAGGTCCCCGCGCACCCCCGGCTGAGCTGGGTGCTCGAGTGCACGACCTCGATGGGCGAGGCGACGCGGATGACGCAGTTCAAGGACAAGTCCGCCAAGCAGGGCCATGTCTCCCTCGGCCTGCTCACGTATCCGGCGCTCATGGCCGCCGACATCCTCCTCTACAACCCGCAGATGGTGCCCGTCGGGGAGGACCAGCGTCAGCACCTCGAACTCACCCGCAACCTCGCCGAGCGCTTCAACCACCGCTTCGGGCAGACCTTCGTCGTGCCCGAGGCGCAGATCCTCAAGGCGACGGCGAAGATCTACGACCTCCAGAACCCGGAGGCGAAGATGTCGAAGTCGCTGCCGTCCCCGCTCGGGCGCATCGACCTCCTCGACGAGCCGAAGGCCCTGACGAAGAAGATCAAGTCCGCCGTCACCGACGACGAGACGGAGATCCGCTTCGACCCCGAGGCCAAACCCGGCGTGTCCAACCTGCTCACGATCTACTCCTCGCTCACCGGTCGCCCCGTCGCCGACATCGTCGCCGACTACGAGGGGAAGATGTACGGCCACCTCAAGGTCGACCTCGCCGAGGTGGCGGTCGAGGCGCTCGCCCCGATGCGCGAGCGCACCACCGAGCTCCTCGCGGACCGGGCCCAGCTGCAGCGCCTCCTCGACGCCGGAGCGGAGAAGGCGAATGCCATCGCCGAGGTGACACTGCGCGAAGTCTATGACAAGGTCGGTTTCATCTGATCCGACCTCGGCGCATCGGCGCCGGCGGTCGCAGAGAGCACTGACCACACCCTGACGACAGCGAGCCGGAGGATCACCCGTGGCCAAGAAGAAGCCCGACGAGGGACCGCTCAACCTCACACCCGACATGCTCCACACCGCAGCCCGGCTCGAGGACCGGTTCAACCGCTGGATCCAGAATCGGGCGACCGATCAGAACTACCAGCGCACCGTGCTCGCCTACGACACGTACGGGGGCACCGACTGGGTGCGGGTCCTCGCCCGACTCGTCCTCACCCCGGACGGCCATCCGTCGGCCGACGCGCAGGCGAGCGTGCGCGGCTGGCGGTCGTTCGTCAGCGTGCCGCTGCCCAACGACACGGCGTGGGTGCGCATCAACGACGAAGAGCACATGGTCACCTCCGACCGCGGCGGGATCATCGACACGGTCATCCCCGGCAATTTCACCCCGGGGGAGACGGAGATCGAGCTGTGGACCGACGGCTCACTCGTCGACTCCGCGGCGGTGCGGATCATCGGGGAGGACTCGACGTTCGGGATCATCTCCGACATCGACGACACCGTCATGGTCACCTCGCTGCCGAGGCCGTTCCTCGCCGCCTGGAACACCTTCGTCCTCAGCGAGCACGCCCGCTCACCCGTGGCGGGCATGTCGGTCCTCTACGACCGGATCACCTATATGCGCCCCAACACCCCGATCCTCTACCTCTCGACGGGGGCGTGGAACTCGGCGACGACGCTCAAACGTTTCCTCTCCCGCAACCTCTATCCCATCGGGCCGCTCCTGCTCACCGACTGGGGGCCGACGACGACGCGCGTGTTCCGCTCGGGCAAGGAGCACAAGCGCAACACGCTCGAACGCCTCGCCCGGGACTTCCCGTGGATGAAGTGGCTGCTCATCGGCGACGACGGGCAGAACGACGAAGAGATCTACGGCGAGTTCGTCGAGAACCACCCGAACAACGTCGCGGCCGTCGCGATCCGCCAGCTCACCGTCGGCGAGGCCGTGTGGGCGGGCGGTCGCTCGAAGCGCCACGGCCGCGGCCAGGGCGTGCCGTGGATCTATGCGCCCGACGGCGCCGGTCTCGCGTCCCGCCTGACCGAGCGGGGGATCATCTCGACCGTCTGAGCTCCGGCGGGCTGCCCTGGGGGACGAGGACGACGAGTCCGACCCCGACGAGGGTGAGCACGGTGCCCGTCCACTGGACGAAGCTCAGCCGCTCACCGAAGAGCAGCGCCGCCTCGAGGGCGGCCAGCGGGGGTGCGCCGAGGACGAGAGCCGAGACGTAGGCCGCGGAGCGCACGCGCACGAGGTGGACCATGATGAGCATCGCGAGGATCGAGATGCCCAACACCGACCACACGAGTCCGGCGAGGAAGGGCCAGCCGAAGTCAGCGCCCCGCTCGTCGGTGAGGATCGCCGCGACGAAGGCGACGCCTGCCGCTCCGAGGGACTGCCAGGCCAGGGTCGGCAGCAGAGGATGGGCGGCGACGCGCTTCTGCCAGATCGTGCCCGCGGACAGGCACGTGACCGCGGTGAAGGCGAGGACGATGTGGATCGGCCGCACCGGGCCCGCGGTCCCGAGAACGCCGGGCACGAGGACGAAGGCGATGCCGACCAGCGAGACCCCGACGCCGAGCAGAACGGCCTGATCAGGGCGCCTGCGCACGACGAGCGCGGTGACGACGAGGGTGAGCACCGGCTGCCAGCCGCCGACGAGGGCCATGATCCCGGCCGGAAAGCCGTCGACGACGGCGAAGTACGACAGGCACAGGTACGCGCCGTTCTGCAGCGCACCGATGAAGAGGAGCGTCCACACCGTGCGCACTCCTGAACCCGGCTCCGCGGACTCGGCACCGACGAGAGCGGCCGCCGGCTTCCACAGTCGCAGACGGTGGGGAAAGCGGGTGACGAGGTGGCGACAGACGACGCAGACGAGACCGAGGACGAGCGCCGCGCCGAGGAAGCGGCAGAAGAGGAACGTCTGCGGGGCATCGCCGATGGCTCGGGCGACGATGAAGCCGGTCGACCAGATGAGGACGAAGGTCACTGAGGCGAGGATCTGCATGCTCGAAGCCTAGGTCCGGGACACTTCGGAGCCGGCCGAAGTGTCCTGGGCGTAGACTCCGACCATCAGAAGCGCAGCTCCCGCCCCGGTCGTCGTCCCGCCGTTCTGGGAGCTCGCCCGGCTGCTCGCCGACCCGACCCGGGCGAAGGCCCTCGATCTCCTCCTCGACCGCTCGCGCACCCCGGTGTCCTATCTCGCGAGCTACTGCGGCGTGAGCGCGCAGACGATGACCGGTCACCTCTCCGTGCCCCGGGAGGCCGGATGGGTGAGTGTGCGGCGCAGCGGACGCTACCGCTATGTCGAGCTCGCCGAGAGCGTCCGGGCCGACATCGCTGTCGTCATCGAGCACCTCGGAGCGCTCTGCGCCCCTCCTGCGGTGACATCGCTGAACAGCAACCGTGAGCTGGCGGCGCTGTCACGGGCACGCACGTGCTATGACCACCTCGCGGGTCGCCTCGGCGTCGACCTCCTCGGCGTCCTCGTCGAACGCGGCGGCATCGACCGCGACGACGTCGACCCCGACGATCCCGATCGGGTGACCGGTGCCGACTGCCCCCTGCACCTCGGCGACGAGGTCGAGGCCGTGCTCGAGGACATGTTCGGCGTCCGCCTCGAGCTCCCACCCGGGCGCGGGCGGGGGATCGGAGCGTGCATGGACTGGTCGCAGCGGGAGATCCACTGCTCGGGCCGGTTCGGGCGGCGTCTGCTCGCCGTCTGCGAAGACCTCGCGCTGGTGCGCAGGCGCCCGGCGGGGCGATCGTTGGAGATCACCCCGCTGGGCGTCGAACGGTTTTCGGCTCTCGGCATCGACTGCGCGTGAGTCCGTGAGTCTGCCTCAGAGGGTGCCGGCCGCCTGCGTCGGTGCGGACTGGGTGCGGGCGAGGCGGGTCCGCAGCTGCGCCTGGGCCGCCTCGTACTCGCCGACGAGGCGATCGACGAGGTCGGCCGTCGAGCACTGGAGTCCGAGGGCGCCGATGCCCTGACCCGAGCCCCAGATGTCCTTCCACGCCTTCGCGCTCGTGCCCGACTCCGGGTCGGTGCCGAAGTCCATCTTCGTCGGGTCGGCCTCCGGCAGGGCGTCGGGGTCGAGGCCGGCGGCGACGATCGATCCGCGCAGGTAGTTGCCTTTGACCCCGGTGAAGTAGTTCGAGTAGACGACGTCATCGGCGACCGAGTCGACGATCATCTGCCGGTACTCGTCGACGACGTTGGCCTCGTGGGTGGAGAGGAACGCGGAGCCGATGTAGGCGAAGTCCGCGCCGGCCGCGAGCGCGGCCAGGATCGACTGGCCGTGCGCGATCGCCCCGGAGAGCAGCAGCGGTCCGTCGAACCACGAGCGGATCTCCTGGACGAGGGCGAAGGGGGAGAGCGCTCCCGCATGCCCGCCGGCACCGGCGGCGACGGCGATGATGCCGTCGGCGCCCTTCTCGACGGCCTTGTGCGCGAAGCGGTTGTTGATGACGTCGTGGAGGACGACCCCGCCGTAGGAGTGGACGGCCTCGTTGACCTCCTCGCGGGCGCCGAGCGAGGTGATGACGATCGGCACCTCATGGCGGACCACCTCGGCGAGGTCCGCTTCGAGGCGGTTGTTCGAGCGGTGGACGATGAGGTTCGCGGCGAACGGGGCGGCCGGACGCTCAGGGTGCGCGGCGGTCCAGTTCGCATTCGATTCCGTGATCTCGGCGAACCAGTCGGCGAGCATCGACGCCGGGCGCGCGTTGAGCGTGGGGAATCCGCCGATGATGCCCGACTGGCATTGGGCGGTGACGAGCTCGGGGCCCGATGCGATGAACATCGGGGAGCCGACGACGGGGAGTCGCAGGCGCAGGTCGAGCGTCTCGAACAGGTTCACGATGCCTCCTTGGATGAGCGAACAGCCCCACTCTAACTGAACGATTGTTAGGTTGCGGTGAGGGCCCACCATCCGGGCGCTCTTCGCGGGCCTGGAGACGACGTAGGGCGCGGACGGGATCGCCTCCCGTCCGCGCCCTGCGGGGCATCGGCTGCGGCTACGAGTCCGTGAAGTTCGGGTCGCGCTTCTCGACGAAGGCGGCCATGCCCTCGGACTGGTCGTTCGTCGCCAGGGCCGAGTGGAAGAGCCGACGCTCATAGCGCAGACCCTGTTCGAGGGTCGTCTCGAAGGCGACGTCGATCGCCTCCTTGACCATCGCCGAGGCGATGAGGGACTTCCCGGCGATCGTCCGAGCGATCTCGTTCGCCGTCGCCAGCAGCTCCTCGGGAGCGACGACCCGGGCGACGAGCCCGGAGCGTTCGGCCTCCTCGGCGTCCATCATCCGACCCGTCAGGCACATGTCCATCGCCTTGGCCTTGCCGACGGCGCGGGTGAGACGCTGCGAGCCGCCCATGCCCGGGAGCACGCCGAGGTTGATCTCGGGCTGGCCGAACTTCGCCGTGGTCGCGGCGATGAGGATGTCGCCCATCATCGCGAGTTCGCAGCCGCCGCCGAGCGCGTAGCCGCCGACGGCGGTGATGATCGGCTTGCGGACGCTGGTCAGCCGCTCCCAGCCGGCGAACCAGTCGGCCCGGTACGCGGTGGCGAAGTCGAGGTCGGCCATCTCCTTGATGTCGGCACCGGCGGCGAAGGCCTTCTCGCTGCCGGTGATGATGATTGCGCGCACGGAGTCGTCGGCGTCGAAGGCCGTGGCCGCATCCGTGATGTCGGTGAGGACCTGGAGATTGAGGGCGTTGAGGGCCTTCGGCCGATCGATCGTGATCGTCGCGACGCCGTCGGCGACGCTGGTGAGGATCGTTGCGAATTCGCTCATGAGAACACCTTGGCTTCCTGTTCGGTGGTGAGGATCTGCTCGACGGTGGCGTCGTCGACCTCCGCGAGGGTGGCCGGGGACCACTGGGGGTTGCGGTCCTTGTCGATGACCTGCGCGCGGATGCCCTCCCTGAGGTCAGGGCGACGGGTCATCTCGACGGCGGTCCGGTAGTCCTGCTCGAGGACCTCGGGCAGGGTCATCGTCGCCGCCTTCCGCAGGGCCGCCAGCGTCACCTTCACCGAGGTGGGGGCCTTGGTGAGGATGAGCTCGGCGGCGGCGCGGGCGTCGGGGCTGTCGTGGGCGGCCAGGGCCGCGACGATCGCCTCGGCGTCATCGCCGCGGTAGCATTCGTCGATCCAGGCGGCCGCCTCGGCGAGTTCACTCTCCGGGGGTTCGGCCGCATACCGGGCGATGACGGTCTCGACGTCCCCGCCGGACTCAAGGTCGGTGATGAGGTCGGCGATGTCGGCCTCGGGCACGTAGTGGTCGGCCAGCCCGAGCGCGATCGCCGCTCCCGGGCCGACGGCGGTGCCGGTGAGTCCGAGGTGGGTGCCGAGCTCTCCGGGGGCGCGGGCGAGCAGGTACGTGCCGCCGACGTCGGGGAAGAGGCCGATGCCGGTCTCGGGCATGCCGACCTTCGTCGAATCGGTGACGATGCGGTGGGAGCCGTGCCCGGAGATCCCGACGCCGCCGCCCATCGTGATGCCGTTCATGATGACGACGTAGGGCTTCGGGTATTCGGCGATGGCCGCGTTCATCCGGTATTCGCGGTTCCAGAACCGGGAGTTCTCGTCGCTGCCGGCGACGATGTCGGTGTACACGGCTTTGATGTCCCCGCCGGCGCACAGACCGCGGTCGCCGCGACCGGTGACGAGGACGAGCGCGACGCCGTCGTCGTCATACCAGGCCCGCAGGGCATCGTCGATGCCGGCGACCATGTCGAGGCTGAGCGCATTGATCAGCTTCGGTCGGTTGAGTTCGATGCGTCCGACTCCGCCGGAGTCCGAGGTGAGGATGCTCGGCTCTGCCGAGGCCTGTGTCGTCATATCAGCCCACTCCTGTGCTCTTGCGCGAGATGATCACGCGCATGATCTCGTTGGTGCCTTCCAGAATCTGGTGGACCCGCAGGTCACGGACCAGCTTCTCAATCCCATACTCTGTCAGATACCCGTAGCCGCCGTGGAGCTGGAGGGCGCGATTGGCGACATCGAAGCCGGAGTCGGTGGCGGTGAGCTTGGCCATGGCCGAGAGCAGTGAGGTGTTCGGATCCCCGGCGTCGTAGGCGTTCGCGGCGCGCCAGAGCAGGGACCGGGCGGCTTCGAGCTTCGTCTGCATCTCGGCGACCTCGAAGCGCAGGGCCTGGAAACCGGTGAGTTCGGTGCCGAAGGCCTGGCGCTCGCCCATGTACTCGATCGCCTTCTCCAATGCCGACTGTCCGCCGCCGAGGGAGCACGCGCCGATGTTGAGCCGGCCGCCGTCGAGTCCGGACATCGCGATCTTGAAGCCCTGCCCCGGCTCTCCGAGCATGTTCTCCTTCGGCACCCGGACGTTCTCCATGATGACCTGGCGGGTCGGCTGCGCACGCCAGCCCATCTTCTGCTCGTTGGGGCCGAAGGTCAGTCCCTCCATGCCCTTCTCGAGGATGAACGCGGAGATGCCGCGGGCCCCCTCCTGCCCGGTGCGCGCCATGACGAGGTAGGTCTCGGACGACCCGGCACCGGAGATGAACTGCTTGACGCCGTTGAGGACGAAGTGGTCACCGTCCTCCCTGGCGGTCGTGCGCAGCGCCCCGGCATCGGAGCCGGCATTGGGCTCGGTGAGGCAGTAGCTGCCGAGGTGCTCCATCGAGACGAGCGGGAGCAGGTATTTCTCCTTCTGCTCCTCGTTGCCGTACTTGTCGATCATCCACGCGACCATGTTGTGGATCGAGATGTAGGCGGCGACCGAGGGACAGCCGGTCGACATCGCCTCGAAGATGAGGGCGGCGTCCATCCTGCCCATCCCGGTGCCGCCGGACTCCTCACGGACGTAGATGCCGCCCATGCCGAGGTCGGCGCTGCGCTTGATGACGTCGACGGGGAAGTGGTGCTGCTGGTCCCATTCGAGGGCGTGCGGGGCGATCTCGGTGTCGGCGAAGTCGCGGACCATCGCGGAGATGGTCTGCTGCTCCTCGGTGAGTCCGAACGGCAGGGCAGTCGCAGTGCTGCGGGACATGGTTCCTCCAGGAAGGCGAATGGGCGCTCAGCGCGCAGTTCCGAGGTGACCGCGGTCACCGTTTCCACCAGGATACGGAGGATTTACTTGGACGTCCAACTAAATGGGGGAGTCCGGTCCCGTGGCAGCAGGTGTCTGCCGTGCCCGCGGTTCAGGGACGGGGTTCGAGGCTGGTGCGCAGCGCTTCGAGGTGGGGGAGGAGCTCGCCGAGGTCGGTGCCGGCGAAGGCCGGGGACGTGAAGACCTCGTCGTTGAGCGCCGAGGTGGCCCGTGCGGCGAGTTCCCGCCCGGCCTCTGTGAGGTCGACGAGAGTGGTCCGGCGGTCGTCGGGGTGGCTGCGGCGGCGGACGAGTCCGGCCTTCTCGAGCCGGTCGACGGAGTTCGTCGTCGACGTTGCGTGGACCTGGAGCCGGGCGGAGATCTTCGACATCGGCAGGGTGCCCGCGCGTGTGAAGGAGAGGAGGGTGAGGACCTCGTACCGCGAGAAGGTCAGTGCGAAGGGCTTGAGCGCGGAGTCGACCATGGCGAGGAAGAGCTGATGGATGCGCATGACCGAGATGACGGTGTTCATTCCGTCGGTCGCCTCGTCCCACCCGTGGGCGAGCCACTGCTTCCGAGACTCCTCGATGGGATCGAATCTCAACGCTGTGCTCTTCTCCGCCGCCATTGTCGACAGTGTAGTGAAGTGAGAGGATTGGCGCATGTGCGGTCGACTCAATCTGTCCTCGGATCCGGCGGACCTCGCCGACGAGCTGCGACTCGACGTCGTCTCCTATGACTACACCCCGCGCTACAACGTGCCTCCGGGAGCCGACATCCCCATCGTCGTCGAACGCCTCGACGACGAAGGGGAGGTGACGAGGCGCCTCGAGACCGCTCACTGGGGTCTCGTCCCCAGTTGGGCGAAGGATCCGGGAATCGGCTTCAAGGCCTTCAACGCGCGGTCGGAGACCGTGCTCGAGAAGCCGATGTTCCGCCAGGCGATCAAACGCCGCCGTTGCGCGCTGCCGATCCCGGGCTACTACGAGTGGGAGGTCACCGAGGACGGTAAGCAGCCGTGGATGATGTCAGCGGCCGGAGCCGATCCGCTGTTCATGGCCGGACTCTTCGAGTTCTGGAAGCAGCCGGACGATGCGTGGCTCGTCTCCACCTCGATCCTCACGATGGAATCCGCCGGGCACCTGCGCGAGGTTCACGACCGCATGCCCGTGTTCCTCTCCCGGGAGCACCTCGACGACTGGATCGACCCGGCGGTGCCGAGCGGTGAGGTTCCCGATCTGCTCGCCTCGACCCTGGCCCAGGTCGACCCGGCCTCGGTGACGCGGCACAAGGTGGGCCGGGCCGTCGGCAACGTCCGTAACGACTCGCCCGAGCTCGTCGCGCCGGTGGCGTGAGGCTGCTGCCGTCGCATCGGTGGCGTCGCGCCGGTGGCGTGAGAACGCAGGCGCGGAGCTGAATGAATTCGCCGGGGTTCCGGCACTCAGCGGCCGGCGCCGGGATCGCGGTGAGCGAGATCACCTCTGCAAGGCCCTTCTCGGCCTTGCCTGAGCGGATCGCACTCGTGTAGAGTAGATCGAGCTGCTGAGGCAGCGAACGCTTCAGTTCGATGACGAATCCGAGTGACGCGAAGATGAACTTCGAGTTGCACGGTTCGGAAAGACACTGTAGAGTAGACATCCGCTGGTACGGCGGGCCGCAAGGCGAAAAGTGCGAAATCTGTGGATGCCCCCAACGAGCACGCGAGTCCTCTCGTGTGTGGTGTGGGTGTGTGTTTGTGGTTTGAGAATCCAATAGCGTGTTTGTTTGAACAATGTGATGCCAGAAAT
>NZ_SJXG01000008.1:0-42453 GCF_012027885.1 Brevibacterium sp. LS14 | reverse complement strand
CCTCACCCACTACATCGCCCGATCTCTACTCGAGGCCGGCGGATTCAGACCCCGACTACACCCTCAACTGCGATGAGCCGCATATGGTCGCTGTAATGTTCCGAAAGAAGATGAGGCCATTGCGGCCGGGGAATGGTCTGACTGGTCAACTCGGGTACCGCCCCCAGGGTGTTGTCATGCTGTCAGGTGTCTGTGGAGAGTCTCGTGTCAGTGCGGTCGACTACCGTTGGTATCTGTACCCGCGACAGGCTGACTCGGAGGATGCGATGCAAGAGATCGAACCGTATGCGATCGAGGCGATCACGATCGACCGCGACTTCAAAGACATTGACCGTTTCACCGCCGATCAGGAGTATTGCGTGCATGTGAAAACGTCGCGTGCGTTTTACAATGTTGAGCAGCGCCAGCTTTGGGCGGCCTTCAATGGGTTGGCGAAAGACGGGGATCTGATGAACGGCCTACGGTTCACGTCGAAGGGCCTGCAGTTCTGGTCAACGGGTGACATGCGCACTGTGGAATTCGTCAAGCGAGTCCACGCCGCGGCTGACGAGCTCGCTGAGGCCACTGCTAAGGCTTTCTCCAACGCGGAGAGGCGCTTGGGGCGGCTGGAGGGCGACCTGCAACAGTATGTGACTGAGTGACTTCCCGCGGTCGCTTGGCAGGGCGATCCGCAAAGGACAGGCCGAGGGATGATCGCGGGAAAGGGGACTCAGCCCAATAGAGGCAATAGGTACGTTTCTAGAAATGATGACGTCGACATCATTTCTAAGTCCAGCCCCTCCGACTTCGTGTCCGGCAAGACCGAGTTAAGCAGCCCTCACGGCACTGGCATCTACGCGATCACCGACAACGTGACTGACGAGGAGTTCAACGACGCTCTCGACCAGGCGCGGGGAGAGGACAATGTTACGAACGGTGGACGGCCTACAATGCGACTCATGACATCAGTCGATTACGAGTTCATTGATCCGCGTGCGCAGGTCGCAATTATGCCCGGAGGAGGTTCAGCCCATCTAACTCCCGACGGTTTCACTCCGTGGACCTGGGAGGGCAAACTACGTGACCACCCTGAAAGAATCGTTCGGCTGTACTTCCGCGGAATACTCGTCTGTCTAGCCCATATTGAGCGCGAGATCATCTACGGTGACAATCATCCGGCCGCTCCAAAGATTGGGCCTGCGCTCGTCTTAGTGCAGATTGAAACCCACGCTGGGCATCGGCGAGAAGGGCATGCTGCTCGCATGTTTCAAGAGCTCCAGGCCGCATATCCGGGTAAGCCGATTGTCGGGTTCTCTGAGAACGACGAAGCGTGGGACCAATTTCGATTGACGGAACTCTACCCGGGAATCGACGATAATCATCGGAAGATGCTCATCTACACCCCATCATTCCCCAGGCCGGAAGATTCTATAGATACGGACATGCTCAACTAATACCTCTCACTCGAGCCGAGATCGAGTTCTCGAACACAATAGTTGGCGACGGGGTACTTGCCGTCCAGCGGGCGCGCTACCTTCGTCAATGCGACCGGCCGTCAAGCTTGTTACCACGGTGTTGCCTTCGAGTCTGATGCGCCAGCTTCTGATTCGATTGAGCGCCTCGCGACAAACGCGGCCAGGTTAGGGCTGCCCGTGGAGGTGTAGGCGCATCCGGCGGCGACGGGGATACCGCATTTGGACGGCGGTCCTCTGTAGCTAACGGTCGAAGGTCCGCTCTTTTTAGTCGGGAATGCCACTGATGGCAATCGTCTACTCTCCGCACGCGCGTGGCGTTCAAGTTCTACAGAGTCAAACTTGAAGCAGCGGAAGCCTGCGCCTATGGACCCCCGACTCACAAGGTCGGGGGTCTCCTCAGTCCGCAAACAGTCCGCAAAAAGTCCGATATAGGGTGGTTTTCGGCAACCATCGTCAACTGCCTGTCGACATGAGATCCGCGCCAATTCAAGGAGCTCAACAGTTTCCGTCATCTGCCGACCACCGATCAGCTGTTCACCAACTACCGCTGAACCACCGACACCCCACAGCGCCCGGCTCGCCCTCGTCGAGCCGGGCGCTGCCGTATATCCGGCCCACATCGGTCGACGCGGCAGATGACGGAATCCGTCGTCCCGTGACCTTCCGCGACCGACTGCGACCGGTGTGTGTCGGACCGTGACACCGATCATCGGCTTCCCCACCGCCTCGGCGAGGGGCTTGGCACGATGACGGCATGTCAACGACACTCACCCACGCCGACCCCACACTCGATTCGACCTTCCGGGACGTCGCCCAGCGACCCCCGATCGGTCCCTCCCTCACCGGCAGGCCACGGCTGCGCACATCCGCCTCGGCGCCGGAGAACGCCCTCGAGACCGACCTCGACGCCGAGCGCCCGCGCCGGCTCGCGCTCTCCTTCGAAGTCATCCCACCCCGCTCACAGGCCCAGGCGGCGACCCTGCCCGCGCTGCTCGCCGAACTCGACACCCTCGCACCCGACTATCTCGCGGTGACGAGCTCGGCGAAGAGCGGCTGGCTGCACGGCACCGCCGACTTCATCCGCCTCGTCACCGCCACCACGCACCTGCGCCCGCTCGCCCATCTCGCCTGCACCGCGGGCACCCGCGCCGAGCTGACCACGTGGATCCACCACCTCCTCGGCGTCGGGGTGCGCGGATTCCTCGCGATCCGCGGGGACTTCCCCGACGGTGCGACCGCGGTGCCCGACGGCCATCTCCCCCACGCCGACGCCCTCGTCCACCTGCTGCGCGAGATCGAATCCGCGAACACCGCCCGGCTCGCTGCGGGACGGCTCGGGATCGGGGTCGCCGCGTACCCGTCCGGGCATCCCGAATCCTCCGGTTCCGACGAGGACCTCGACGTGCTCGCGGCCAAGCAGCGCCTCGGCGCAGATTTCGCCATCACCCAGCTCTTCTTCGACCCGCGCGCGTACGCGGACCTGCGGCGCCGGGCGGAACTCGCGGGGATCACGATCCCCCTCATCCCCGGCGTCCTCCCCGTCACCGATCCGCGACGACTGCACACGATGAGCCGCCTCTCCGGTCTGGCCGTGCCCGATGACCTGCTCCGCCGCTTCGACGGCGCGGCGGATCCCGCGACCACTCGCCGCATCGGCCTCGAGATGACCGCCGAGCACATCGCCGCGATCCTCGCCGGCGGCGCCGACGGACTCCACATCTACACGTTCAACGACCAGGCGACCACGCTCGACCTCCTCGAGATGCTCGACCGCCTGGGCATCCGCCTCGACTCGGCACCCGCCCCGGTGCCCGCGTCCGCCCCGCAACCGTCCTGACCGCCGCACAACCACGTCACCACCACCGAAGGAGAGACATGACCACCCCGTTCCCTGCCGCCACGATCACCGGCTACCCGCGCATCGGACGCCGCCGCGAACTCAAGACCGCACTCGAATCCCTCTGGGCCGGGCGCATCGACACCGGCGAGTTCGCACAGACGACCCGCTCCCTGCGGGTGCAGACCTACCACCGGCTGCGCGAACTCGGCCTCACCGAGGACTACGCGATCCCCGCGACCCACAGCCACTACGACCACGTCCTCGACACCGCGCTCACCGTCGGGCTCATCCCCTCGGCGACGACGGGCACGGACTTCGACCTCGGTGAGTACTTCGCCCTGGCCCGTGGCACGGCCGACCGCTCCCCGCTGGAGATGACGAAGTGGTTCGACACGAACTACCACTACCTCGTGCCCGAGCTCGAGGACGCGACGACGTTCAAGGCCCACCCCCAGCACCTGCTCACCCTCGTCTCCGAGGCGCGGACCGCCGGGCATCGCGTCCGGCCCGTCCTCGTCGGCCCTCTCACCCTCCTCACCCTGGCGAAGACGGCGCCCGGGACGGCGACCTCGCCGCTCGAGCGCCTCGACGAGCTCACCGCGGTCTACCTCGACGTCCTCAGCATCCTCTCCGCCGCCGGCGTCGAGTGGATCCAGCTCGACGAACCCGCCCTCGTCACCGACTCCGGGGAGTACTCCGATGAAGAGCTCGCCGAGGCGGCCGCCCGGACCTATGCGACGCTGACCTCGGCCCTCCCCCACTCCCGGCTCCTCGTCACCGCCCCGTACGGATCGCTGCGGGCGGGCCTGCCCGCGCTGGCGGACTCCGGGATCGGGGCGCTCGGCGTCGACCTCTCCCCGGCCGCCCGCACGCTCGATCCCGGGTACGTCGATCGCCTCGCCGAGGCGGTGCCGTCGTCCGTGCGCCTCGTCGCCGGCATCGTCGACGGCCGCAACGTGTGGGCGAACGACCTCACGGCGAGCCTGGAGACCCTGCGGTCGCTGCCGCAGCCCGAGGTGAGCGTGTCGACGTCGACGTCGCTGCTCCATGTCCCCCATACCGTCGCCGACGAACCCGCGCTTCCGGTCGATGTCGCGACCTGGCTCTCATTCGCCGAGGAGAAGGTCACCGAGGTCGAGGCGCTGGCCGCGGCGCTGTCCGAGGGAAGGCAGAGCCGTGAGAGTGCGTTCGCCCGCGCCGACCGGGCGCAGCGCACGAGGGCCGAATCGACGACGGTGCACAACCCTGCGGTGGCAGACCGCACCGCGGCGCTGCGCGACCATGATGGCAGGCGCGGCGCGTACGCCGACCGGCTCGCCGCGCAGGCGAGCCTCGACCTGCCGGTGCTGCCGACGACGACGATCGGGTCGTTCCCGCAGACGCGTGAGGTCCGGCGTGCCCGCGCCGACCATCGTGCCGGACGGATCGACGACGCCGGGTACGAGGCGATCATGCGCGCCGAGATCGACCGCGTCGTCGCCCTCCAGGAGGGCATCGGCCTCGATGTCGTCGTCCACGGCGAACCCGAGCGCAACGACATGGTCCAGTACTTCGCCGAGCACCTCGACGGCTTCGCGACGACGGAGAACGGCTGGGTCCAGTCGTACGGATCCCGGTGCGTCCGGCCGCCGATCCTCTACGGCGACGTCTCGCGTCCCACCCCGATCACCGTCGGCTGGTCGACGTATGCCGCCTCGCGCACCGAACTCCCGGTCAAGGGCATGCTCACCGGCCCGGTGACGATCCTCGCGTGGTCGTTCGCCCGGGAGGACATCAGCCTCGCCGAGTCCGCCGATCAGATCGCCCTGGCACTCGCCGACGAGGTCGCCGACCTCGAGGAGGCGGGCATCGGGATCATCCAGATCGACGAACCCGCGCTGCGCGAGCTCCTCCCGCTGCGCCGCGTCGACCGGCCCGCCTACCTCGACTGGTCCGTGCGGGCGTTCCGCCTCGTCGCGGCGAATGCGGCACTGGCGACGCAGATCCACACGCACCTGTGCTATTCGGAGTTCGGAGAGATCATCGAGGCGATCGACGCCCTCGACGCCGACGTCACGAGCATCGAGGCGGCACGGTCCCGGATGGAGGTGCTCGCCGACATCTCCGAGGCGGACTTCGACCGCGGCATCGGTCCGGGCGTCTATGACATCCACTCGCCGCGGGTGCCGAGCGTCGCGGAGCTCACCGAACTCGTCGACTCGGCCCTGCAGAGCGTCGATGCGAGCCGCCTGTGGATCAATCCCGACTGCGGACTCAAGACCCGTGGCTACGCCGAGGTCGAGGCGGCCCTGGCGAACCTCGTCACCGCCCGGGATGCGGCGCTGGCGAGGATCGGTGCGGCTCAGCCGACTGCCGTGTAGGTCTGTTTCAGGGCGTGGGTCGCGATTCCGGCAGCTGCCAGCAGCCGGTCGCGGCCCACTCCCTGGTTCGACTGGGCTGAGAGACCGTGCCAGACGGCTTGGACGGCGTCGGCCAGCGCTGTCGGGGAGGAGCCGGCGACGAGCTCTCCGGCAGCCAGCCCCCGGGCGAATCGCTCTTCGAGCAGACGCGCGCCCTCTTCCTGCATGGCGGCGATGTGTCCGGCAGCCTCGATGGTCTCGGCCGAATCCGTCATGATCGCACTGGTGACCATGCACCCCGGATGCTCCGCGGGGTCCTGGGTGAATTCGATGACCGACTCGCGCAGCAGCTCGTCGACGACCTCGCCGATGGAATCGGCAGCGACGGCGCTGCGGTAGATCTCGGCGTACCGGTCCGCGTAGACCTCCACCGCCTCGGCGAAGAGACCCGCCTTGCTGCCGAACGCCGAGTAGAGGCTCGAGCTTGAGATCCCGATCGCCGCGGTCAGGGCCCGCGTCGACGTTCCGCTGTAGCCGCGCCGCCAGAACAGGCGAGCAGCCTCGAGCAGTGCGTGCTCTCGATCGAATTCAGGTGGCCGTCCGCGGATCATCCTTGAATTCTAGAGCAGATGCTTCATAATCAATTTATGGAGCAGATGATTCAGAAAGAGATGCGGCTGCCTGACGGCGGACGCATCGTCGTCGACGTCTACGCCGATCGGCCCCACACACGGGCGTCGGCGAGGACGCTCGTCGTCCTCCCCGGGGTGATGAGCGATTCCCATGCGTGGCGGAGGTTCGCCGCGGCGCTGCGGTCGTGGCCGGTCGTCGCGGTGATCAATCGTCGCGGGCGACCGCCGTCGACGCCTCTGCCCTCGCCGCATTCGATCGCCGCTGAGGTGGCCGACCTCGACGCGGTCCTCGATGAGTTCGGGGCCCGGCGGGTCTTCGCGTGGAGCTTCGGCGGACTCGTCGCCCTCCACAGCGCGAACGAGCGCAGCCTCGACCACCTCATCGCCTACGAGCCCGTGATGGCACCGTTCGGTGCCCCGGCCCTGCCGTCACTCGAGCGCGCCCACGCTGCCGCCGACTGGGATGCATCCGTCGAGATCGTCAACCGCGACATCTCGGGATTCGACGATGAGCACATCGCCCGACTGCGCGCTGATCCTCGCGCATGGGAGAGACTCCGCACCCTTGCTCGCCCCCTCTCCCCCGAAGTCCTCGCAATCGGCACCGCCCCAGTGCCGGAGGAATTCGCCCAGCGGGCCGAGAGGATCGATCTCATCGTCGGCGGGGACAACCTCGGCGAGGCACCCTACGGGACGACGGTGAACGATGTGCTCGCCCGCACGCCGCGTTCTCGAGTCCATGCCCTGCCCAGTCAGGGGCACATGGCCCATCTCGAGAACCCGGACGGGCTCGCAGCCCTCGTCGACCGGCTCGCCTGAGCCTCAGCCGGCCTGGGATTCTCCCGTGTCCCCGGCGAGGGCGATGGGGATGTAGTAGAGGCCCTTGGAGTCCTCTTCGACGGTGGCGCGGAGGCGATCGTCGACGGCGACGAAGTCGCTGACCTTGATCGTGCCCTTCTCACCGCTGAGCTCCCGGACGGCGAACGCGGGGATGAGTCCCTGGCGGCCGGCGGCATCGACGGCGAGGGCGTACTTCGGTCCGGTCGCGCGGACGCGGACATCGATGGCCGCACGCTCGACGACTGCGGCGATGAGGTCCGGCTCCGGTTCGGGATTCGTCAGGGCCGAGAGTTCAACGGCCAGGGTGTCGGCCATCTCGTCGACGGTGGCGAGCATATTCGCCATCGCGCGGGCGAACTCGCCGTGGAGCTCACTGGGCTTCATCGCCGCGCCGGGCTTGTACATGTCCTCATGCGTGAGCTCGCCCCACGCGTCCTGGAGTCGGGTCTTCACCTGGATCTCGGCGAACACCGGCTCGCCGTGATCGCCGGGGATGCGCAGCGTGACATGGCAGGCCCGGTAGCCGCTGGGCTTGGGCCGGTCGACGTAGTTCTTCTCCTCGATGAGGACGAACGACCCCAGCTGTTCGGGGTCCCGCAGGGAGTCGAACATCATCTTCTGATCACGCGGGGATTTGCAGAGGACCTTGACGCCGACGATGTCCCTGATCTGGTCCTCGACGTCTTCCGCCGAGGTGACCGTGATGTCCGGTTCGGCGGCGACCTTCTCAGCGAGCTTGGCCAGGGTCCGTGCCGGATCCTTGATCCGGTGACCGTCGACGTCGAGGCGGGAGATGTCCTTGTCCTTGAGCAGGCCCCGCTGCTGCTCCTTGAGCCAGGCCTTGATCCGCGTCGCCGTCGCTTCCCACACGTCGTACCGCTGGGCGTAGGCGGCATCGACGTGTCGACGGAGGTCGGAATCGGCGTTCACGATGAGAGGTTCGGTGACAACGGTTCAGTGCCCGGAGACCGGCGCCGAGGCGGTCGCGGCGTGGTCGCGGGCGGCGGCGAGCATCCGCTCACGGGTGGCGATCTTCACCCGTTCACGGCCCTCGAGCGCTCCGGCGGCCCGTTCGGCGGCATCGAGGCGGTGGTAGCCCTGCCAGTCGACGAACTCGACGCCCTTGGACTCCAGCAGTTCGACGATCGAGTCCTCGGCGGGAGCGACCGGCTCGGCCAGCACACCGGCGGCGCGGTCGGCGAGGATGTGAGTGATCGTCTCGAGGGCATCGCCCTTCGTGTGACCGATCAGGCCGACCGGGCCCCGCTTGATCCACCCGGTGCTGTAGACGCCGGCAACGACATCGGACTCGGCCGCCTCGCTCTGATCCACGGCGTCGACGACGCGACCCTCATGGTTCGGGATCACCCCGCGGCGGGGATCGAAGGGCAGCTGCGGCAGTGCTGAGCCGGCATAGCCGACGGCGCGGTAGACCGCCTGTACCGGCCAGTCCACGAACTCGCCCGTACCCCGGACGTTGCCCGTCCCGTCGAGCTCCTGACGCTCGGTGCGCAGACCTTCGACCTTCCCATCGCCGAGGATCTCTGCGGGGGCATGGAGGAAGTGCAGATGCAGCCGACGCTTGGCTCCGGTGGGCTCGCGCATCGTGAAATCGGTCAGCGTCTTCGCCACCTGCTTGACCTGATTCGATGACTCGATCGCCTCCATCGACCCTTCATCGAACTCGAAGTCCTCCGGGTAGACGATGACATCGACGTCGGCGACATGGCCCAGCTCCCGCAGCTCGAGCGGGGTGAACTTCGCCTGCGCCGGCCCCCTGCGACCGAAGACATGGACGTCGGTGACCTTCGAGGACTTCAGACCCTCATACACATGATCCGGGATCTCCGTGACATGCATGTCATCGGCCTGCTTGGCAAGCACGCGAGCGACGTCGAGTGCGACGTTGCCGTTGCCGATGACCGCGACCTGCTCAGCCTCGAGCGGCCAGTCCTGGCTCACATCGGGGTGCGCGTCGTACCAGTTGACGAAGTCCGCGGCACCGTAGGAACCGGGGAGGTCGACGCCGGGGATGTCCAGCGAGGCATCGACGAAGCAGCCGGTGGAGAAGATCACGGCATCGTAGCGATCGGTGAGCTCGTCCAGGGTGATGTCGACTCCGTAGTCGACGTTGGAGAACATCCGGATGTCTCCCCGGTCGAGGACCTTGATCAGGGCGTTGATGATGCCCTTGATCCTGGGGTGATCCGGAGCCACCCCGTACCGGACCAGACCGAACGGGGTCGGGAGTCGCTCGAAGAGATCGATGCTGACCTCGAAATCACGCTCAGCCTTCGTCAACAGATCAGCCGCATAGATCCCAGCGGGACCGGCACCGACTATAGCCACACGGAAAGGACGGGTCATTCTCACACCTCTCTAGACAATCGAGGTCAATTCTATCGCCGATGTAGGTATCCCTAACACAGACGTGACGAAACTCGCACCGGCCCGTCAGTCCCAATGAGCGCTCTGCGTCCCGCGTGGCAGACCACTCCCACAGTTTGCTGGGAGAACCCTAGACTCTCCTTGTGAACACTGTTGCCGCCCCTGACGAGAGCGCGTTCCGTCGCCTCGGCCTCATCTACGGAACGTCCGCCTACCTGCTCTGGGGTCTCCTCCCCCTGCTCTTCGCCGCGGCGGCACCGACCGGCGCTCTCGAACTCGTCGCGCACCGCGTGATCTGGGCGCTCGTGTTCTGCACGATCCTCCTCGTATTCGCCCGCGGCTTCGCGCGCACCTGGCAGGTCGTGCGGTCAGGTCGGACGTTCTGGCTGCTCGCCCTGGCGGCCGTGCTCATCGCAATCAACTGGACGACGTTCATCTACGGCATCGACACCGGCCACCTCGTCGAGATCTCCCTCGGCTACTACCTCAACCCGCTCATCTCGATCGGCCTCGGCGTCGTCTTCCTGGGTGAGCGGCTGCGGCCCCTGCAGTGGGCTGCCGTGGGCTTCGGTCTCGTCGCCGTCATCGTCGTCGGCCTCGGACTCGGCCGCTTCCCCTACCTCGCGTTCTCCGTGGCGCTCTCGTTCGGGTTCTACGGGCTGGTGAAGAACAAGGTCGGCGCGAAGGTCGGGGCGCTCGAGGGGATGACGGTCGAGACCGCGATCCTCGCGGTGCCCAGCCTCGCCTGGCTGGCTTGGCTGGGCTCGCAGGGGGCGCAGACGTTCACCGGGTTCGGACCGCTCCACGTCATCATCGTCCTCGCGACTGGACCGGTGACGGCCATTCCGCTCATCCTCTTCGGCGCTGCCGCCAGGCGGATCCCCCTGTCGTGGATCGGGATGCTCCAGTACATCGCCCCGACGCTCCAGTTCATCATCGGCGTCACCGTCCTCGGCGAGGCGATGTCGACGACCCGGTGGATCGGGTTCCTCATCATCTGGATCGCCGTCATCCTCCTGTGCACGGACATGGTCCGCCACAGCCGAAGGCCGCTGACGTCGGAGTGATCAGCGCGAGCGCGAGACCACGGAATCGGCGAACTCGAACAGGGACTCCTTGACGATGCCCTCCGGCAGCGGCGCGAGAGCCTCCTTCGCCGATTCCGCCCAGCGCACCGCCTCGGCGCGGGCGGCCTCGGTGACCGGATGCGCGGCCAGCGCGGCCCGTGCCTTCTCGAGGGCGGCATCCGAGCTGAGGTCGGCGTCGAGGAGTTCGACGACCCGAGCCGCCTCGGCGTCCCCACCGGCAGCCGCGGCACGGACGTAGAGCACGGGCAGAGTGGGCACGCGTTCGCGCAGGTCGGTGCCCGGGGTCTTCCCGGACTGGCTGCCCGTCGTCGTGAGGTCGATGATGTCATCGGCGAGCTGGAAGGCCACACCGACGCGCTCACCGAAGATCCGCACGGGATCGACGAGCGCCGGATCGGCGCCGGAGAACATCGCCCCGAACTGCGCCGAGGCGGCGATGAGCGACCCCGTCTTGTCGGCGAGGACGTCGATGTAGTGCCCGATCGGATCCTCATCGGGAGTGGGCCCGGCGAACTCGGCGAGCTGGCCGAGGACGAGGCGCTCGAACGTCTCCGACTCGATCTTCACAGCCTCCGGACCGAGGCCCGCGGTGACGAGCGAGGCCTTCGAGAAGAGGAGGTCTCCGGTGAGGATGGCCACGGAGTTGCCCCACACCTCGTGAGCGGCGGGTGCGCCCCGGCGCACGGGAGCGTCGTCCATGACGTCGTCGTGGTAGAGGGAGGCGAGGTGGATGAGCTCGACGGCGACCGCTGCCTCGATGACCTCGTCGCAGTGAGGTTCGCCGAGGCGGGCGGTGAGCAGCACGAGATTCGGACGGGCCCGTTTCCCGCCGGCGGCGAGCAGGTGCTTCGACGCGGTGTCGGGAAGCTTCCTGGTCTGATCCGTGACCTCGTAGAGGCGGCGTTCGACGGTTTCGAGCTGAGTCGAGATGTCGGCCGCGAGCTGGGCGTCGGCGCCGATGAACGTCACCGGGGAGGCTAGGTGGCTCATGTCCTCGTCATTCATAGTCACTGGGTCAGGCATTGCTCGTGGCCGGGACGATCCGGGTGAGTCTTGCGATCACCCGATCGATGAGATCGGCCTCGGACATCGTGGGGTCGCGGTAGAGGTTCGCCAGCAGTCGAACGACGAACTCCATCACAACATCAACACCCATACCGTACTTGATTCCGAAGTGCATCAGCGACGGGTGGCCGATGATCGCAGAGAATACTCGGCCCAGGGTGAAGTAACGCCCGAGCGAATCCCCGACGAGCGCAGGGTATTCGGCGAGCCTCTCCCGTATGATCGACTCCGGATACCGGGCGTAGGTGGAGATCACCTCGGCGGCCAGGCGGGCGGACTCGAGGGCGTAGTCGATGCCCTCACCGTTGAACGGGTTGACCATGCCCCCGGAGTCGCCGATGAGGAGGAGGCCGCGATGGAAGTGCGGGGTGCGGTTGAACGCCATCGGCAGTGCCGCGGACTTGATCGGACCGATCTCCGTCGACGCGTCGATCCCCCACTCCTCGCCCATGTCGGCGATCCACTCCCGCATCACGGCCCGCAGGTCGACGGAGCCGAACTGGGGTGAGGAGTCGAGGAGTCCGGCGCCGATGTTGATCGTCCCGTCGCCCATGGGGAAGAGCCAGCCGTAGCCGGGCAGCACCTCGGACTCGCCGGCCGGGTTCGTCGAGCGCATCTCGACCCAACTCTCGATGTACTCGTCGGCATGCCTCGGCGAGGAATGGTAGGCGCGCACGGCCACCCCCATCGGGCGGTCGTCGCGCTTCTCCAGACCCATGGCCACGGCGAGACGGGAGGAGACGCCATCGGCGGCGACGACGATCGGGGCGCGGAAGTGCGCGTCGGGGCCGACCCGGCGACCCCGGTGGTCGGTGCCGGTGGCGTGGACTCCGCGGACCCAGCCGTCCTCGCCGATGTCGGGACCCAGCGCTTTGACCTGTTCGAAGAGTCTGGCCCCGCTGCGCTGCGCATGCCGGGCGAAGGCTTCGTCCATGCCCATCCGGGGTCGGGTCAGACCGTAGTTCGGGGTGCCGTCGATGTCGGGCCAGTCGATCTCGAGGCGGTGGCCGCCGCCGATGAGGCGCAGTCCCCGATTGCGATGCCAGCCCTCGGATTCGGGAGTCTCGAGACCGAGGTACCCGACCTCCTTGACCGCGCGCGGGGTGAGGGCGTCGCCGCAGATCTTGTCGCGCGGGAAACCGGACTTCTCGAGGATGACGACGTCATGGCCGGCCTGGGCGAGGTACGCTCCGAGCGCCGATCCGGCGGGACCGGCCCCGACGATGACGACGTCGGCGTCGAACTCGTTCACGGCTTGAGCGCGTGGTGGACCGCGACGATGCCGCCGGAGAGGTTCCGGTACTTCACCTGGTCGAATCCGGCGTCCCGGATCTGGACGGCGAACGCGTCCTGGTCGGGCCATGCGCGGATCGACTCGGCGAGGTAGACGTAGGCCTCGGGGTTCGAGGACACGGCGGTCGCGACGGCGGGCAGGGCCCGCATGAGGTACTCCTTGTACACAACGCTGAAGGGCGCAAACGTCGGCGTCGAGAACTCGCAGACGACGAGGCGGCCCCCGGGCTTGAGGACCCGGCGCATCTCGTCAAGGGCACGGTCGACGTCGTGGACGTTGCGGATGCCGAAGGAGATCGTCACGACGTCGAAGGTCTCGTCATCGAAGGGCAGATCGAGGGCGTCGGCATAGACGAAGTCGATCTTCGGGTGCCGGCGGCGGCCCTCGGCGAGCATGCCCTCGGAGATGTCACCGGCGACTACCTCGGCGCCGTGATGGGTGAACGCCATCGACGACGTGCCGGTGCCTGCGGCGAGGTCGAGGACCTTCTCTCCGGGGCCGGCGGCCACGGCATAGGCGACGGTGCGACGCCAGGACCGCGCCTGCCCGAGGGAGAGGATGTCGTTGGTGAGGTCGTATCGGGAGGCGACATCGTCGAACATCGAGGCGACGTCAGCAGGCTGCTTGTCCAGCTGGGCACGGTTCATGGCCTCATTGTCTCAACACGATGTGGCTGCGGGCGAATCCGCGGTCACACTCGGCCGTGTGCGACTCGACACAGCCGACGACGGGGCCGGCGGACAGGGCGGGGACCCCCAGGGTCCCCTGATGCCGCCTCGGTTAGAGTGAGCGTGACATGACTACGACGCTCTCCTCCTCCGACATCACCGCGGACACCCCCCGGCTCACCGTCCGCTCCCGCTTCGTCGACGACGTCGACCCCGGTCCCGGATTCCCCTTCGAATCCGGACTGCCCACCACCGTCGAGCAGACGCTGGCGCTGCTGCCCACCTCGGCGTTCTCCTGCTGGGTCCGCGACACCTCGGGGCTCATCGGATTCGGACGGACCCTGCGCATCCGCGCCCGCGGCCGGAACCGGTTCACCGAGCTCTCGGACGCGTGGAAGGCGATCACCGCGGCCGCCGTCATCGAAGACGAGGTCGACCACCTCGGGTCGGGGCTGATGTGCTTCGCGACCGTCACCTACTCCCAGGACTCCGAGGTCGACTCCCTCCTCCACATCCCCGAATTCGTCCTCGGCCGCCGAGGCGGTCGCGTGTGGATGACGACGATCGCCGCGGAGGGCGCGACCCCGGTTCCCCCGGTGCTCAGGGAGGAGGCGCTGCGTCCCGTCACCTCGGCGAGCGAGTCCCCCGGTGACCTCGACGAGGACACGTGGGCGGACCTTGTGGCCACCGTCTCGGCGATGCTCACCCCCGTCGGCTCCCCCGCCGAGGTGGATCCCGCCTCCGATGATGCGACCCTGCGCAAGGTCGTCCTCGCCCGCGACGAGGTCGTCACCACGGATGACGAGATCGACGTCCGGTCGGTCCTCGGCGCGCTCAACCGCAGCTACCCGAGCTGCTGGACCTTCGATATCGCCGGTCTCATCGGTGCGACCCCCGAACTGCTCATCGGCGTCGAGCACGGGCGGGTGACCTCACGCGTGCTCGCGGGCACGTACCGGGTGGAGGAGGATCCGACCGCGGAGATGGCGCAGGCCCGCAAGCTGCTCAGCGCGCACAAGGACAGCACCGAGCACGCGTTCGCGATCGCCTCCCTCCAGCGCAGCCTCGGGTCTGTGGCCGCCGACGTCTCCGTCGACGACCGCCCCCACCTCCTGCCCTTGGCCAACGTCATCCACTCCGCCTCCGACGCGACCGGCCACCTGCCCGAGGACTCCGGCCTCAACGCCCTCGACGTCGCCGCCGCCGTCCACCCGACGGCCGCGGTCGGCGGGTACCCGCAGGCGAGCGCCGTGGCCCTCGTCGACGAGCTCGAACCCCTCGACCGGGGCCGCTACTCGGGTCCCGTGGGCTGGATGGACGACCGCGGCAACGGTCAGTTCGGCATCGCCCTGCGGTGCGGACAGCTCGAGGACCGCAACCGGATCCGACTCTTCGCCGGTGCCGGGATCATGCCCGATTCCGATCCCGTCGCCGAGGTGGCCGAGACCGAGGCGAAGTTCGCCCCCATGCGGAGGGCGCTCGGTCTCATCTGAGGCGGACTTCGATGATGCGCCTCGCCTCGTCGCCGGCGCTGCGCGCACCGGAGAGGGCCGCCTCGAAAGCGCTGAGGTCGCTCACCTGAGTGTGCTCCCACCCGTAGGCCGCGGCGAGGTCGCCGAATCCCCTGCCGTGGGGCACGGTGAAGTACCGCTCGAGGTAGGGCGCGACATGCGGCTGGGAATGCTCGAGCCCGGAGAAGATCGCGCCGCCGTCGTCGTTGAGGACGACGATCGTCACCGCACCAGCCTCCTCCGCGCTGGGGGTGAGCAGGCCGCCGACGTCGTGGAGCATCGCGACGTCCCCGATGAGGAGGACGACGGGCTCCCCGAGTCCGAGGGAGAGCCCGGTCGCGGTTGAGACGAGACCGTCGATGCCGGCCAGACCGCGCGAGGCGTGGACGCGGGCGCGGACGTCGACGGCCTCACTGAGGTAGCGGATGGTGTTCGAGCTCGCGGCGAAGAGGGTGATGTCCTGTGCGGCGAGGTGTTCGGTGATCGCGCGTGCGGTCTGCGCGGACTGCGCGTCCCGGACGGCCCCGACGGCGGCGTTGCCCGCCTCGACCCAGTCGCGCACCCAAGCACCGCCGTCGCGCTGCTCGCCGGTGACGGTGAGGAGGTGCGCATCGATGTCGTCGGGGACGCGCTTGACGGACACCGAGGTGTCGGCGAGCAGTGCTGCCACGGGCCTTGTCAGGGTCGGTTTGCCGTGGACGATGACGGTGCGGATCGCGCCTGCCAGCTCCGGGTGGTCGGTGAGCACCCGGGCATGGGCGGGGACGAAGGTCGCCGAGTCCCGGGCGCCGAACGCGAGCGGGCTCGAGGGTTCGGCGAGCACCGGAAGCGAGTGCTCTTCGGCGAGCGCCCGCAGCGTATCGGCTGCGTGCCCACCGGCGTCACCGGCGACGATGACGGTGCCCTCGGTGAGGGTGACATCGACGGTCGGGCTCCCGGCCGACGGGTCCGCCTGCGACAGGGCGTCCGCGCGCGCGACGCTTGAGTCCCCGTGTCCGGGATCAGCACCGGCGAATCCAGCGATCTCGGAGGTCCACGCCTCGAGTTCGTCGGCGGTGGGCACGAGCGGGGTGTCGAACTGGACGTTGAGCTGGACGGGACCCGGGAGGGACGGTGTGGACCCACCCTCTGCGGTGCCCATCGATCGGGCGACCGCCTCGGCGACGGCATCCTCCACATCAGCGGTGGTGACCGCGTCACCGGCGGGGACGTCGAACCGGGCGCGGACGTCGCTGAGGACGTGGGCCTGATCGTCGATCGTCTGGTTCGCCCCGGTCCCGCGCAGGCGGGACGGACGGTCGGCGGTGAGCGCGATGAGCGGCAGATGACCGTAGGCGGCTTCGAGCACAGCGGGGTGGAGGTTCGCAACCGCCGAACCCGAGGTCGTCACGAGCGCGACCGGGGACTCGCTGCCGCGCACCCGCAGACCGCGGGCGAGACCGAGGGCGAGGAACCCGGCATCACGCTCATCGAGGCGGATGTGCGTGCGGATCACCCCCGCCTCGGCGAGGGGGGCGAGCGCGTAGACGAGGGGCGCCGACCGCGATCCGGGCGCGAGGACGACCTCCCTGACTCCGGAGGCGACCAGACTGCGGGCGATCTGCTGCGCCACTGCGGAAGAATTCGACATCACCCGATATTCAACCACTTGCCCACCTGAGGTTCACATTGGCCCACTACGCTCGACCTATGCGCCGATCGATCCTCATCGCGGTTGGAGCACGCGCCGTCCGATCCCTCACGGCGGCCCGCTCGTACCGCGGCCGCTTCCCCGCCCGTGACCAGAACAGCGCATTCCTCGGCCCCGAACCGCGGGGCAAGGACGCACGCAAGTGGCATATCCGCGACAAACGCAAGCTCTCGCCGAGGCTGAGGGAGTTCTTCCTCTACTCCCCCGCCCTCGGCCGCACCGTCGGGGTCCGCGTCCTCCTGCCCGGGATCCCCGCCGAGGTCAGCCCCGTCATCCACCTCTTCCACGGCGGCGGGGACGACTTCCGGTCGTGGACGGACTTCGGGGGCGCCGAAGAGCTCACCGCCGACTCCCCCTACCTCGTCGTCATGCCCGACGGGGGCGCCGGGACGTATTCGCGGGTCGCGGTCGGCAGCGAGGTCCACGACTGGCCGACCTTCCACACCAAGGAGATCCCCGAGTTCCTCGCCAAGACCTATTCGGTCGAGACCGACCGACACTCCCAGCTGCTCGCGGGGCTGTCGATGGGCGGGTACGGGGCGATGAAGTACGCGGCCTGGCATCCCGACCGCTATGGGGCGGCCGCGGCGTTCTCCTCCCCGCTCGACCCGCTCTCCGCGGTTCCCGCCTTCGACATCATCGCGATGCGCGAGGGCGCCCGGTCGATGACGCTCTTCGGCGACCGGGAGGCCGACCGCAGCGAATGGATCGCGAACTCGCCGTACGGTCTCGCCGAGAACCTCCGCGACATCGACCTGTGGTTCTCCGCAGGCTCCGGCAGCCTCGAGGAGTCGAAGGACCGCGACCTCCTCGAGACCATGGTCAACCAGCAGGGTGAACGGTTCTCCGCCCGGCTCAACGCGCTCGGCATCCGACACTCGTGGTTCCCGCGGACGACGGGCCTGCACAACTGGACGAGCTGGCAGCGGGAGCTCGGGGCGTGGCTGACGACGCTCGAGAGGCACCGCAACTACGAGAGCTCGCGACCGTCCCGGCGCCGGGAGGACTCCCGCATCGCCGACGGCGGCGAATTCTCCTACCTCACCGGCCATGCGCTCTTCGACATCCACGGCTGGCGGGTCGAGATCTCCCGGCGGCGAGCGCAGATCATCCGCTTCGGGTCCGTGAGCGCCGCCGGCTTCTCCCTCACCGGGACCGGAAGCTTCCGCGTGCGCACCCCCGGCCTGTTCCAGCCGGGCGGGAAGTACGACATCACCGTGACCGGTCCCACCGGGGTCAACGAGTACCCCCAGCGGGCCGACAAGAAGGGGCGGCTGACGTTCACCGGGCGGCTCGCCGCAGCCATGCACGACCCCATCATCCCTGGTCGGCGCACACAGCACTTCACGACGCTCGGTCAGGAGGAGGTGACGACCGTGCGTATCGCCTCCGCGGAGGAACCGGAGACGCCGATCCGAGAGGAGCACGACCACACGACAGGGCACCCTGCAGAAGGTGTGTCGGATGTGCACGACGATGTGCCCGAATCGGCACACCCGCGCGGAACGGACCCGTCAGCACTCGATTACAGTTGATCCCAGCCGCCACCCAGCGGACTACCAGGCACCCGCCTGAAAGCCGGGCGTGACGCCCCGCCGCTCCCCCGATCCAGCCGCACCTGACGGCTGTACCCAGACTCGAGAGGTCGACCAATGAAACGCCTTCTGCCCGCCATCACCCTCACCGCCGTCCTCGCCCTGGCCGGATGCACCGGCGGCGGCTCCTCGGACTCCGCCGACTCCGGCCAGGACTCCGGCTCGCAGCCTGCGGCCGAGGAGACCCAGGCCGCGAAGCAGCTCGACGAGGCAGCCCTGACGAACATCATCGAGACCACCGATTTCGACGGCAAGACCTTCAAGCCGATGGACGCCTCCGCCGTCTCCAGCGGCGAGGCCGCGAAGGCCCTCGAACAGGCCGAATTCGAGCCCGCCGAGTGCAAGGACCTCGCCATGGCCGGCCTCAACGCCGCGCAGGCGAGTGCGGGGACCACCGTCGTCGGCGTCGCCTCCGACAACACGATGAGCGTCGGCCTCTCGAGCTTCCCCGACGAGAAGGCCACGACCGATCAGTTCTCGACTTCGAGCAAGATGGCCGAGACCTGCGGGGATGTGACGATGACGATGCAGGGCATGGAGATGCAGATGACCTCGGAGACCTTCGACGCGAAGGTCGCCGGAGCCGACGAGGCCGTGGGCACCCGCACCTCGATGGAGACCGGCGGAGCTCCGGCGATGTCGACGCAGAGTGTCGTCGCCCGTGTCGGCAACACGGTCGTCACCGCCGCCAACCTCTCGCCGCAGGGCGACGAGCAGGACGCGGTCAAGGTCGCCGAGGCCGCCGTCGAGGCCGTCAAGAACGCCGGCTGAGTTCAGCCCTCACTCGGTGGGCGAGCGCAGGACGTCCCAGCACGCCTGAGCCCGCCGCAGCCACCACTCCGATCGCCCCGGACCCGCATCCAGTGCCCTCAGGCGCTGCGGGTCCGGGGCGATCCGCGTCACGGGGATCCGACCGTCCGTGGGCACGAGGCCATCGGCGACGACATCCTCGGCGAAGAGACGAGCCGTGCCGAGACCGCACGCGGGCATCTCACCGAGGACCTCCCTGCTCGCCGCGGTGACCGGCAGGCTCGCGGCCAGCTGCGCACCGGCGGCCAGACCCACGGAGGATTCGAGCGCCGAGGACACCACCGCCGGCAGCCCACTCTCCGCGACGATCCTCCGGGCCGCAGCCACCCCACCCAGCGGTTGGACCTTGACGATGACGACCTCGGCGGCACCGAGCCCGGCCACCCGCAGGGGGTCCTCGGCCTTACGGATCGACTCGTCGGCGGCCAGGCGCACCGGCAGGCCCCGGGCGGCCAACTCCTCCCGCAGCCGCGCGAGGTCCTCGACCCCGGGCACGGGCTGTTCGAAGTACTGGAGACCGAACCCGGCGAAGGCCTCGGCGGCGTCGAGCGCCTCGGCGAGGGTGTACTTCGCGTTCGCATCGAGGCGCAGCTCGACGTCGGGGCGGAGTCGGCGCAGCTCGCGCAGGCGGGCGAGGTCCTCCGGCAGGGAGGCGATCCCGTTCTCCGCGACCTTCGCCTTGACCGTGCCCACCGCACCGAAGCGGGCGAGGATCGACTCGACCTCGGCGACGGGACGGGCGGGAAGGGTCGCGTTGACAGGGACGGACGTACGGGCGGTGGGACGGCCGGGTTCGGTCGAGGCCGGAGTCGGGGCCGTCGAGGTGGAACCCGGGCGCGCCTGCCCCGGGAGGGGGCGGTCCTGCCCTGACTCCGGTGGGAGGAGACCCGCGAACTCGAGTGCCGCCTGCAGCCACCGGGAGGACTCGAGGGGCCCGTACTCGAGGAACGGGGAGAACTCCGCCCAGCCTGCGGGGCCTTCGAGGAGCATGACCTCACGCTCGGTGATGCCCCGGAACCGCGTGATCATGGGCAGCCGGAGGACGTGGACGCGGGGCAGGAGGTCGGCGATGGAGGCGGGGAGATCCCGGGCGGTGGCGGTCATGGGGCCACCCTACCCATAGGGTGCGGGACCGCCCCATAGGACCCGTGACCGGCATGCACACCCTGACCTCGGCGCCACCTCGGCGCGCGTTAGGCTGGGGACCATGACCGTCTCCGAGATCTTCGATCCGACCCGCTGGCGCGAGGTCGCAGGCTTCGACTTCACCGACATCACCTACCACCGGGCGATCGACGCCGACGGTGACGACGTCGGTGCCGTGCGCATCGCCTTCGACCGTCCCGAGGTCCGCAACGCCTTCCGCCCGCACACCGTCGACGAGCTCTACCGCGCTCTCGACCACGCCCGCCAGACCTCCGACGTCGGGGCGGTGCTGCTCACCGGCAACGGACCGAGTGAAAAGGACGGCGGGTGGGCGTTCTGCTCCGGCGGTGACCAGCGCATCCGCGGCCGCTCCGGCTACCAGTACGCTTCGGGCGAGACCCGCGAGAGCGTCGATCCGGCACGGGCCGGTCGCCTCCACATCCTCGAGGTCCAGCGCCTCATCCGCACGATGCCCAAGGTCGTCATCGCCGTCGTCCCCGGCTGGGCGGCCGGCGGCGGACACAGCCTCCACGTCGTCTGCGATATGACGATCGCCTCGCGGCAGCACGCGAAGTTCAAGCAGACCGACGCCGATGTCGGCTCCTACGACGCCGGGTACGGCTCGGCGTACCTGGCGAAGATGGTCGGCCAGAAGAAGGCGCGCGAGATCTTCTTCCTCGGCCGCACGTACTCCGCGCAGGAGATGGCCGACATGGGCGCCGTCAACGAAGTCGTCGACCACGCCGAGCTCGAAGACGCGGCCCTGACGATGGCCGAAGAGATCCTCGGCAAGTCCCCGAACGCCCAGCGCATGCTCAAGTTCGCCTTCAACCTCGTCGACGACGGCCTCATGGGCCAGCAGGTCTTCGCCGGGGAGGCGACCCGACTCGGCTACATGACCGACGAGGCCGTCGAAGGCCGTGACGCATTCCTCGAGAAGCGCGACCCCGACTGGTCGCCGTACCCCTGGTACTACTGAGGACAGGTCAAAGGCCCTGGTCAGAGATGATTTAGTGCGACTGAGTCCGCCCACAGTCCGCACAATCGATCCTGGCGGACTCCATGAGAGATTCAGCGGCCGTTCGCGTGCGATCCTCGCCCTGCGGCCAAAGATGTGCATAGGTGTCCAGTGTGACGCTGGCCGACTCGTGGCCAAGCGCACGCTGCACAGTGACCACATCGCATCCGGAGGCAATTAGCCCCGACGCATAGAAATGACGGAGGTCACGGATACTGAACTGAGTTAGTCGCGCAGACGTTCGAGTTGCCTTCCATCTCCAATTGACGCCATTGTCGTATAGCGGGCCGTCACGGTAGGGGAACAGCCATCTAGCTGGCCCTTCTCCAGCCGCATGACTGGCTACGTGCTGAGCCAGTTCAGTCATCAGCGCGCCAGGCAGATAGACGGTCCTCTCGGAGCCATACTTCGGCGGGCACACCTTGAATGTTGACCCGTCGCGTTGGATTTGCCGCTCAACACGAAGCGTGCGGCGCAGGAAGTCAATGTCTCCCACTTGGACGCCCGAAGCCTCACCTTTGCGGAGCCCTGCGAAGGCACACAGCTGAACGTAGGCTCGAAATCCCTTCCGCGTAGATACTCGTCCGCTATCCGCGTGGGCAATCAACAGCCCCACTTCCTCAGGCGTAGGTATCCCCATGCTGGCTTCGGGCCGACGTGTCCGCGGTAGCGCAACCCCCTCACAGGGGTCTTCAGCAATGAACCGGTCGGCTATGGCAGCGCGAAAAACTGAACGAACGACAATGAAACGTGTCCTTATAGTGGTCGCAGCCAACTTGCTGTCCATTTTCTTCACCCACGCTTCGACGTGTGACCGTCGAATCGATTTGAGCGGGAGGTCTTTGAAACCCGTAGACCCCACGGCCAGGTCCGCATTTTCTCTCGTGGACTCTACCCATACTTGCCGCTTCGACCACTCGGCATAAAACCGGTCAAGGCTCACTCTCCCAGCACGCGGGTCAACGTAGACGCCCGTAATGACTGACGCCGTGACCTCGTCCAGCCATCGCTGCGCCTCAATCTTTCGCTCGAAGTGCCGCGCGTGCTCTCGTCCACCCTCGTCGCGATAGCGTGCTCGCCACTTCCCGTTCGGTCGCCTCTTGATGCTGGCCACGGCTTAGTGCCCAATCGTGAGGTTAGGGAGCAGCTTCGCAATACGGAAGCCAGCCGCGAAGGCCACCCAGTCCCAACGTCCACCACGCACCACGGGCTCTTCGTTCTCGATCTGGTCGAGAATTTCTGGCTGCATTCCGAGCGACTGCAAGCCAGCACGAGCAGCAGACCGTTCGTTTCCGAACGCGACCTCCAGGAGATCCGCTAGACCCCGAGGCCAAGAAGCAGGCTCAGTCCTTGCGCGACTGAGGACTTCAAGGGCCGTAGCTTGCCTTTGCCGCCGCTCGGCTTCCGCTGTGGCTTCCGAGGCCGCACGAGCGGCTGTCGCGGCTTCTGCGGAGGCTCGTGACATTAATGCCGTCAGTTCGTCGCCGGAATCAGTCAGTTCGAGTAAGTCCAGATGCAAGGAAAGGACGCGTGCAAGCGCAACAGCCTCGGCGATCTTTACCGAGCGAGTTCCCACTTCCGCCTTCGCCAGGCTCGTGCTTGAGAGGGAGAGACCCTCGGCGGCCATGGCTGTAGCTACTTCTTCCTGGGTTAGACCAATCGCTTCACGTCGTCGGCGGATTACTTCGCCGAAGCGCTGGTCAGTGGTCTGATCGCCATTTCTTATTGCCATGCACTCACAGTAATACACTGCCGCATTGTTTCGCAAGTCGCTGGTTGCGATTTTCGATTGATGTGCTTATTGTGTTGATATGAGCCGAACAGTTTCGACACCACACGTAAACGTTGAGTGCGCCACTCGCTTCGCACCTGGATTCAACCAGCCCGAACGTCAGATCCTTACTCTCCAAGATGGCCCAGCCTTCCTGACAGTCACTGAGGTATCTGAACTTCTTCGAATTCCGCAGGGAACACTCCGCTATTGGCGTCACGCCGGGATTGGTCCACGCTCCGTGCGATTCGGACGCCGAGTCGTGTATAGGAGCGACGACATTCGAATGTACATCGAGTCAGAAAGTTCACGAACGAGTCGCGGCGAAGATCCCACCGAGACAGCATGAGGGGCGCGTCGAAAGATAGACGCGCCCCTCAGAAACTCGCACACGGCAGTCGTTGCAGCGGCTGCCGAAGTTGCCAGAACTCTTATCCAGTGCCTTAGCGTGAAAGAGACTTCAATGCATAGTCTACCGACGGCGACCAGCGGAGCCAAGGACCGAGTTGCACCAGCTCGCCAGCTCGACTGGAAACGCGCCGTCACCAATCTCAAAGCAGAAAAGCTCCATATCGTAACTCGGTCGCACCACAGCAGTCCAGCAATGATGAAGTTAGTCGGACTACTCATGGCCACCTACGCCGACCCAGACGGTAGTAGCGTGCGCCCCGGAAGCGCGCGGCTGCAGAGTCACACTGGCTGTAAGCCCGAGGCAATTCGCAGAGCAATCCGAGCCCTGGAGGAATTCGGACTACTTGTCTGCGTTTCGCCGGGTCGCCCTGGATGGAACGCCGTCTATTGGTTGTCGCTACCGGCAGATCTCTCCGAGGAGCTTTTCTCGCGGTGGGGCAATCTGCTCCTGGAACGAGCAAAGGATCGTGAAATCTCTAATCCGGGCCGCCCCCTCCCAGAGGATGGGTCCCCTCTCACAGGAGGGGAAGCGCCCCTCCGCGGGGAGGGCTCCAGACCTCCCACAGGAGTGGCGTACACCCTCCCGCAGGAGGGTCCACCAGACCAAGACCAGATCAATGACCAGACCACCCACCACAGTGCGCGCAAACACGCGGGCAGCGCGAGCAGGGACGTGGCTGAGGTTGCATCCGCCGCTAGCTGCACACAGGCCGAAGCTACCGGGATGATTGACATTGCCACCGCAGACCCAAAGACGACTCGCTCTGCAAGCGGCAGACTCCTGAGCGACCCCGCCTACAGGGCGCTTGTCCTTCGCGAAGTCCGAGACAGGGCTGGACAACAAGCACGGGAAGAGCGCGGAGAGATCACGCGACTCATTAACGCACTCCCCCGCGAGGTTGCTGAATGCCCGCACGGCCAACACGACGGCTTGGCTCCCAACCGGAACGACGAACCGTTGTGCCCCCATTGCCGACGTACACCCGGGGTCGAAGCTCTCACTCTGGCCGGTGCAATGCAACTGGGGAGGGGGGCAGGTGCTGCATAGCCATCACCTTATCCGGACCCTTCACCATCTTTTCGCTACTCATGGCTATTGTGGTGTCGTTACCTTGTGGCCACGGAAGTGACGATCAGAGGTAACAGCTGCTCGCTGGCACCGTCGTCGACATCGGATCAGACAGCGGTGGCAGTTCTCGGCCCCGAATCTCGTCGGCCTGCCCCCAGGGACCGTTTCCCGAACCCGAAGTTGGACCGTCACTCTCCGGCAACGGCTACCAGCTATCGTTGACAATGAGGCCGACCCGGTCCACGCGCTCTTCGGGTCGGCCTCCCCGCATCTCCTCCGCCAAGACATTGTCAAGGCCATTTTCAAAGAACTCACTACAAGTTTTTGGTGCCCCACTGTCTCCAAGTTTCAACTGGCCAAGCAGAGTGTTCTTTCCGCTTGTGATTCAAACTGTTATAGTACATCTCATCTTTTTGCTTATATTTCTGGCACTAGCATGATCTTCGACGGTCACGTTCAAACAGAAACAGGAGTACATGTGCCAGACAAGCGATCGAAGGAGACGCGGCTTCGCCAAGCGAAGCTCGCAGCGGCGGCACGATACCGCCCGAACGAAGTGCATGACCGTCAGGTGGCTCTACGAGTCAGCGGAGCAGTAGACGAAATCGACCGCATTCCGGCCCGACCCTCCGAGTCCGACATGGTTTGGCTGGAAAAGAGAATTCGCAAGCTCAAGGAAATGAAGTCATGAGAATCGGCCTCTTTCATGAGGAATCTGGTGGGCACAAGTGGCAGGTCGCAGCAGTCATTCTGCTGGGCGGCGCTCTTTTCGCGCTGGGCTGGGCGTTGTCCCAGTCCGGGCTCCTGGAGATTGCAGCTACGGGCCTGGCCTTCTTTGCCACATCCTTTGCTAGGAGTATGTGGGCGACCTCGTCGTGGGCGCCCAAGGAGTTTGCCAAGTCCGCAGGACTGATCTCACAACTCCGCGCAGACTGGAATGAGTGGATCAGTACGCGAGGCACACTAGCGAAGGCGCTCATGGCACTGGCCATGACCGTCGTGTTCATGGTCATCCGAGCAGTCGTCAGCGGAGCCCTGCAAGTGATTGCGAGCCCCTGGATCGCTTTGGCCATCGGTCTGGCGGGTGCTGCGGTGATAGCGTCCCCCAGCCTGATACGAGGGGCAATCACCGCGTTCAGAGAGAGACGTGAAGGAGACCAAGTCTCGGACGAGGTTGTCGACCATGACCGCCCGTGAAAGACGCGCACAGACCGCCGTAGAGGCTCACGTATGGCCTCCAATGCTCGCAGTAGACCCCGGGGGGACGAACACTGGCTTGTGCCTCCGAGTAGGGACGGACGCAATCGAGGCCGTCACCGTCGAGCGCGGCGAGGACACCGGGACACACACGCTCCAAACGGACTACACACGAACCGTGCTAATGATCATGGGCGAACTTCTAGACCGGAATCGGGATCGGCTCAACGAAGAAGCGGAACTGCGCAGAGTCCACCCCACGGCCATTCGGCGCTCAGTCGAAACCCTTGTGCCACCCACAGCACGCTCGGTGAAGGGGAGACAGAAGGCCGTTTCGCCCTCCGTCTTGGCTGACCTGCCGGGTGCCGGAACTGTCCTCGGCTCAGTGATAGGGAAATGGCCGAACGCCGTGGTTGTCGCCCCATTGGGTAAGCCCGGATGGGATGCGGTGGGTGCGGAGCACGCACCCAGCGTGCTCAAACACAAGACACCAAAGGCCTGGATGGCGGGGGGCCAACACCGGGAGCACCAGCGCTCTGCGTGGGCTATCGCGGGAGCGGCCCATGCCGAGTCCATGCCGGAACTTAAGACACAGGTGGATGCGGTCGTTGCGTGGTCGGTCAAACAATCACCAGCCCGCGACGCGGAAGGCCTGGTGGCCCTCCTGCGCGAAGGAATCCAACAGACAGGGAGCTGGGACCTCCTCGACCGGCTCCCGGGCATGGCGTACGCCGTGGTGGCCACAGCCACGAGGAACCCACGCACCGGGGAGGACGCCAAACAGGACGTGGAAGCCCTCCTTGACGAGACGAAGGATGCAGCATGAACACGAAGGACAAGCCGCGCGCCCGTCCGATCATCGGTCGGATCGTCGCGACCCGTGGCGAGAAGTACTGGGACTGGGACGCGGAGCCTCACATCACAGTGCGCGGACAAGGGATCGGCAAAACCAACCTGGCACGCGGCCTCGCACGGCAGTGGGCGGGGAAAGCTTTCGTTCTGGGACAAACTTACGAGTGGGATGTCGATGAGCACCACGTCGAACCGCGCTTTGACCGCGCGCTCTCGATCCTGGAGGCCATGATGGACGGGGCCACGGAGCCGACGCTGGTTGTGGTGGACGGTCTCGATGGGCAGGTAGTGGAGGACGCCTCCACGGAGGACGTTGAGCGTCTCCATGAAGTGCTCGATCGGCTGTCCGTCGCAAAGAATGTCCACCTCCTCCTCATCACTCAGAGCGAGCGAATCAAGTTGGCTGAGGCCATCCAGATGATTGCGGACGACTGGCTCAGACCGTTCGCCGGTCACCTCCGTCTGCGGCAGGACGAAGACGAGTGCGAGGTCAGCGTCCCGTTCGTTGCTCCACCAGGGTGGGGAATCCGGCGCAACCCGGTGCGACGGCTATGAGACGTCGTGGCAAAGGTCTGGGCCGTGCGGTGGCGACGGGGGCTGCCATCGCGGCAGGACCCAAGGGTCTCCGACGTCTCCTGGGGATTCTCTCCGTCGTCGTCCTCCTGGGGATCCTCGCCGTCGTCGTCCTGGTGATGATCGCGGGGAAAACCGGGTCAAGTGGGAACGGTGCGCTCCCTTGTGCCCCCGAGGAGGTGAAAGTTCGTTATAGCCCCGATGACGCGCCCAAATGGGCGCATGAAGCTGTGGAGACCGCTCTGGAGGACTCGGGCAGGAAGCCGCGCACCATCACAGAGACCGGGGAGAGGCGCGATCTGATGGTTGTGGTGTGGCCCACGAGCGAGGGAGCCTCACCGAAGCTCTCTGGGAAAACTCTGCGCTTGGAGAAACGCTCCAGCGCGGACGAGGTGCAGTCCTCGCTGGAGTCGAAGCTCACGCAGTGTAACGACGCTGGCCAGGCGGGCGAGAACAAGAATGCGCAGGAAGCGGAGGACGCGATAGAGGCTCCGGAGAAGCCGATAGTCAGGTGGTATTCCCCAATCGTCGGGATCGGCGCTCTGGTAGCCCTGTGGTGGACGTGCGGACCTGTCCTCGTTCGTCTCTTAGGCAAGGGAACCAGGTGTCAACCGGGCAAGGAGGGCGACGATGAAGAAAATGACCAGGCGGGTGTATCGCTAGACCCGGTGCCGGCGCCGGTCAAGGAGGCGGGGCACCAAAAATGAAGCACGAAAACCCGGAAGAACTCCACGAGGGAGCTGCTGAATGATGACTGGAAGTGCGCTGGTCGGACCGATGTTGGCATCAGTTCTCCTGATCAGCGGGTGGTTTGTGGCCGGGTCGAGAGATGAGCACAAACTGCCCCGTCGTGGTCTTGTCGGCCTCGGACAGTGGATGAGCATGGCAGGCTTCGTGCTGGGTCTCATGGCCATCCCAACAGCGCTTGGTGCGACACGGTACGCCATCGCTCTTACCCTTCTCCTAATGGTCGGTGTTGCACTCGTGCGTGGTGCTGGCAGGAACTCGGTGGGTTGGACCTCAACCGGCGAGGTCGTCACCTCGGCGGTACTGCTTTCCTGGAGGACTCCCCGACGCATCTTGTCGAGCCTCTTATCCGTACTCGTGGGAGTCGGCGTGGCCGTATGGCTCGCTGGGAACAGTTGGCCGCTAGCGGGGCTCCTCGGTGGCCTCATAGCCCTCGCTCCAGCGAGATGGTGGATGAGGGCCGGGTATGCCCGAGAGAAGGCTCGCACAGGCATGGAGAAAGCTATGGCAGGGGTTCTGTCCGGGGGCAAGGAGTGGGACGGACGCTCGGCGGCCTTGCGTGGCGCACCTGCCAAGGTCAGCTTCCGCAATGACACTGAACCGGGCTCCGTGACGTACCCATTGCCACCCTCGTGGCGCGAGAATGAGACAGAAGCCCTGGAGGAAGACATGCGGGCGCGGCTCGCGACCTGGGGCTATTGGCTGACGAAAGTGGATGCTTCGAAGCGTGAGGCGACCGCAGAGAACGTCGAACCCCTACCGAACATGATCGCCTACAAGGGCGAGACAGCGTCGGACCGCGGCGAGGTCATATTGGGCTTAGCACGTTTGAGCCGTAGGGCATCTCGTGCACTCGGCGGAACGTACGGACAGGTCGTGAAATTCTTGTGGGATGCTCGCATCGCACCTCACGGCATGGTCGTCGGTACGACGGGCGGCGGGAAGTCCTCCACGTTCCGGGTCATCATCTCTTCATGGTGCCGCCACCCAAAAAAGCGCGTAATCCTCCTCGACCCGAAGGATGTCGAGTTTGAGCTGTTCCGAGGGCGACGAAACGTCCTCACTGTCGCGCAAACAGTGGAGGAGATGACTAACGCGCTTCGACAGATCAACGCCGAATACGACCGAAGGAAAGCACTTTGTAAGGAATATGGTGTGACAGCCGTGTGGAAGCTGCCAAAGGAAATGCAGCCAACGTCATGGCTCGTCATTATTGACGAAGTTATGGATTTCCTCGATAAGAGCCCTGTGAACTCGGATGAAGCGAAGGCATTGAATGACCTTCGTGCGGAGGCTAGCGATATCATCAACCGCGTTTTCATGAAGGCACGCGTCATGGATATCCACGGTCTGCTGGCAGGGCAACGTCTCGACAAGAGCGTGTTGACCGGGCGCATCCAGAACAACGCACCATTGCGTGTCTTGACGAGTGTGACTGAAGCCGGATCATCGGAACGGTACATGATCGGCCTGCAGGAGATCGAACCAGAATCTGCGGTGGCTGGGCGCGGAGTTCTGAAGAGCGTGCGGTTCCCCGAGTCGGAGGTGCAGCTGACGTTCCTTGACGAGGACGAACTGGACCGCTGGTTGCCAATGGATGATTGTGCGGAAAGAGAGTGGGAGATGATGACGAAAGGCCCCTCGCCGGCTTCAACTGAAGAATCCATCCAAACAGCTGAACTGTCGTGTCCCGGCCCATCAGAGCCGCGCACAGGGACTGTAACTTCGAGTACGGAGCCCACCTCCATTACGTGCGTTGCATCTTCCAGTGAAGAGTCTCCAACTTCCCCCGGCGAAGCATCCCCCTCCCGGGACCCGCATCCTAGCGATGAGCTGCCCCCTGGCGGCAACAGCATTGATCCGATGAAGTACCTGTAAGTGGATGGTTGTGGGTGCCCCCCACCCCCTCCTTTCACGGGAATGGCATACCCTCTGTAGACATACCCCTTGAAGGTACTTTCCGTCTGATGGAGCGCGCTACTCCAAGGGAGTGTATTCCTGCGATGGGGTACCTCTGTGGTGCGTGCGAAGGATTCTTTGTGTTCAATGTGAGCAGTGCATCCATTGGATCCATCGGGTGCTTGCGGGGAGTGCGTTTCCGCTTGATGTACGTACTCCGGATTCCATGCCAGAATACTTCCCAGAATGAGGTCGTTAGCCTAAGAAACTTCCCTCTCGGCAAGCCTCGCTGTTGCTTCTTAGGCTAACGCCTCTGTCAAGTACCCGCAATATTCCGGGTATCCGCATCTCGGAAGAGGCTCACCCGAATCCCCTGGATCCCAAGGACGCAATGCATCCGTCGAGTACAAAGAATCCTCATGACCACAATGGATCCCACGAGTACACACCCCGGAAGACACTCCATCGCAGGAACCGCCTCCGGGAAGTAATTCCGAGGTACGCGTTCCGCACCGGGGGTGGGGATGATGTCGAAGTAGCGGCGTCGTTTTCCTCCCCCTCCCCCACGAATGGATGCCTCAAGACCGTGCTCCTGGATATGCTGACACCTAACAGCAGGACAGGAGGAGAGTGATATGCCCCAGTTTGGTCCGCTGCAGCCTGGTACGCGCCCAGCATGGTCCGCAATATTCGCCGCCCCGGCCCGCGCAGCCTCCCACCGCGGGTGCCCCCACTCGAGACCCTGTCGAATCGCGTGTCCCTTACCGTGACTTCACAGTCAGCCCTTCCGACACCCCCACTGCTGTCGCCCGCATCGAGATGATGAACCAGGACCGCGCGAAGGTCGGCCTTCTGCCCATCCAGGTGGACGTCAACCGTCAGCGCCAGCAGGACCCCTCGGACCCGATCTTCGTGCACGAGACCGCGACCGTTCGCGTCCAAGGAGCCTCGCAGGAGGAACTCGACCGCATCAACATCGGAAACGTCCGCTCGGAACCGGAACGCAAGGCCAAGGCTGGGGACGTCATGGCGGCGGCAGTCGTCGCCCACCGCCTCAACGGGAAGGTCTACGTCGGACGCGGGCAGGGCGAGAACTCCGTCCCCGACCAGGTGAACCGCTATGTCGCAGAAGGCCCCAACGGCCCTCTCCGAGAGCGCCTCGCTCCCACGCAGGCGGACAAGGACGAAGCGGGTCGCGTTCGCATTTGGGTCCGCTCGCAACAGCCCACCGACGACTACCAGGCCGCTCTCCGACATGCGCTGACCACCGAGTACATGTCCGTACGCGAGGCTGGCACTGCCGCGAGCGCCATGAACGGCTTCACTCGCTACCAGAACCGCCTCGAAGAGGCCCGACAGAAGGCTCTGGCCAAAAACGCCGCCCAGCAGTCGCCTGATGGGCCTGCCGTGCATTCCCCGCGCCCCGCAGGATCGCGCTGGCTGGGGCAGAAAGATCAGAAAGTCTCGATCACGGCTCGTGTCGAGGTAGCCCACGAGGTTTACAACGACTACGCGGACCTTCCCCGTGTTCTCTACATCATCAGGACGCCGCAGGGTGATCTCGTGCGCTGGTTCGCCTCTGAGGATCAGGGTATGGAGCCAGGGGATGCCGTGACCGTGCAGGGCACCATCAAGAATCACTCCACCTTCAACGGCGAGCGGCAGACCGAGATGTGGTACTGCCTAGCTCCGGTGATCCATCCTCCGGTGACTCACCCGCCTCCCCCACAACCAGGCCACAAGTAGACCTCGCCCTAAGGGCACAAGCGAGGTCTCAGGCCCAACCACCAATGCCACTAATGGAGTCGTCTGTCGCAAATCTAGTGCCCCGTCGTTACTGAGGTTGCGAGCCTGGGGAGCTAGGCACCCACATGAACACTGCTCTAAAGAATGGACTCGAATCTCGTGACCATAGAGTCAAACACTGCCCAGTTTGATAACCATGTGACAACGCACCCACTGGCAGTTCGTCACGCAGTTCCCGCATTACTCCCCAAGAGCCAGTGAAGCCCGAAGCACGGGCTCCTTTTCCGGCCACCGTTTAGGGGCATTGAATGGTCTCGATTCTCAAGACCTTCCAGACAACTCCAATACCTCTGTTACCAGCAATGGAGATAACGTCACCAATGGAGCCCTGTGCTGCAAATTTGCCGCCCTTCCCCTCCCCGTCGCCACTGGGAGCAAGACGTTTACCATGGGTCTCAGTGCCCACATATGGTCTCGAATCCCGTGACCATATCTATGCAGCCATCCGTTCGCACCCAATACCGGCAATGGTTGCAATGCAGACATTGGCGTCGCGTGTCTCATTTTTAGTGCCCCCACTATCTGGACTACTCACCATACGATCTCGGCCGGCCGAACGCCCGGCCCTCCCCACTGGGCCGACCATCCATGCCCGGCGTCCTCCACCGATGACAGTAATTCGTCAACTTCCCCTGATTCGTTGAATCCGCTCATGCAAGCATGTTGATTCCGATTAGATAAGTTCTTCACACCAGACACCTCTATTAGAGGTAATAGCCCCATTGGGGGTAACACCACCGTTAGAGACATTAATCAACTCCAATCCCTTCCCTTGACAATTCATGACTACACGCTGAATACTGGACAGCGCGAAGGCCTCTTGAGGCGGTTCCCCCGGCGATCCGGGCGAACCGAACTCCCGAGGCCTTCGTCGCATTCACGACCTTCAAAGTTTTGAACACACAAAACCGTCGCCATTCCTCTCCCCACGCGAACCTGTCAAGGGTTTTCAACCACGAATTTTGGTGCCCTAAGGCCCAGTGATTCTCTCGGGAAAACCCACTTGCCCCCTTTTATTGCTACAGTGCCGAAATCGTCTTTCTGAGAAAAACAACGCTTATGGTTGCTCCATCACCGAGCATCAGCAGAGACGGAGAGTGGAACATAGCATGTGCCGAGGACACGACACCCACGACCATCAAATCCGTTGCACATGCTGCGATCCTGCTCATCGCCGCGAGAGTCGTCACACGCGCCAGATGCGCCAACGCGGCATGCCAGACGACGCGAAAGTCGACACGGAGTGGGCAAGAGGCACGATCCAGCAGCGTAAGCCTTCGGCCCGACACCGCTCTGAAGCCATCTACGACCCTGCCCCGGCAGTGCGTGCCGAGCGCGCACAGTACGGGAATCTGTGCGAGGAAGAGCAAGGAATCCTGGCAGCAGATGAGTCCCCCAGTGTGAGGCAAGCGCTCGCGCGGAACCCGCGGCTCACGCCACGAGTACGGGAAGCCCTCGCCTCAGACGAACATCCAAGAGTGCGCGCCGCCGCCAGAGGACGCTGGTGGGTCCCCGCTGGGCGGATGTCTGCCGCCCGAAGCGCGCTCCGCCGCCGCGCACTAGCGCTGGCGGAGAGCGGCGCGGATGCGGTCCTGGACGGGTCGGAGGCCGCCGCGACAAGAGTCGAGACAGCCCTCGCAGCGGTACCCGATGTCCTGGACGAGGCTGTCGGCCTCACGCCGACCGAATACAAGGTCACGAATCTCGTGACCACCCGTGAACACATACAAGGATGAAACATGGCATATCTGATTGATCCGGCCCAGCCCGAAGTACAGGAAGTCGCTGAGGAAGTTGGCGGCTACCCCTACGTAGCAAAAGTGAAGTCAACCACGCCCGATGGAATCTGCGAGGTCGAAGTCACGGTCGTCGGCCCCGGAGACCGCGATAACGGTTTTCCAATCCGCGGACGAAAACTCATCTACATCAGCGCAGAAATAGCAGAAGCGCATCAAGTTGACCGTGAAGAGTCCCACGTCCGGGCGAGTGCGCTCATGCCGAGAGCTGAAGAGGAGTGAGCACCGAGCACTACGCCTACCGCGTTCAGTGGTCCCAGAAGGATCAGGAGCACGTCGGGACCGTCACCGAGTTCCCGTCGCTCTCCTGGCTGGATCCAGACCCTTGCGCCGCCTTCGACGGCGTCCGCAACCTGGTGGGCGAGGTCCTGGAAGACATGGATCAAGCAGGAGACGAGCAGCCCCCTAAACGTGTCCGCTAGACGTCCGTTCACCGGACACTTGGCAGACCCACCGCCAGATTCCACAGAAGGCGTCCGGAAGACCCGTCCGCTAAAACGTCCGGTGAGGGCACGTTAAACGGACTGATGAACAAGAGAGTAGATGATGAAGATCGGGTACGCACGATGCTCAACCATTCAGCAAGATCAAGATCTCACTGCCCAAAGGACGGCGCTTGCCAAACTCGGCGTCGAAGCTGACCGGGTCTACACGGACGTAGGGAAGACAGGCACGAACCGGGACCGCCCAGGGCTCCGCGAAGCATTGGCGGCACTCCGGGAGGGCGACATCCTCGTGGTGACCAAGCTGGACAGGTTGGCCAGGTCAGTGCGGGACGCCGCGGACATCGCAGCCGAGGTGGAGACCCGCGGCGCGAAGCTTTCGCTCGGAGGCTCTGTCCACGACCCGAGCAACCCCATGGGAAAGCTCCTTTTCACTGTCCTCAGCATGGTGTCCGAGTTCGAGGCCGACCTCATACGACAGCGGACCAGGGAAGGTATGGCCGTCGCCCGGGCCCGGGGACACCTCCGCGGTAAGACGCCGAAGCTCTCCCCCGCACAGGACCGACACGTGGCAGCGCTCGTAGCCGCGGGTGAGCCGGTAGGAGAAGTGGCACGCTTAATGAACATCGGTCGCGCCACCGTTTACCGTGCCGTGGAGCGCGCGAAGGCGAAGGAGTCGGCAGGGTGATCGACCAGGAGTTCAACGACCTAATGTTCAAACGAGCAGAGACCCTGGACACACTACTTGCGGTCTCCCGTGGGGTAGCCGACGCCGAGGACTACGGCGACATGGTGGGAGCCGTCCGACTGGTGGAAATCGCCGCCGAGCAAGCTCGACGTGCGATCATCGCGGAAGCCCGGGCCGCGGGGTATCAGTGGGAGGACGTCGCCACCGCGCTCGGGGTGACAGCGCAGGAAGCTCGGGTCAAGTTCGAATAACACGGCACCGCCTGTTCCGGACGCTCACTAGGTGGGAGCCTCGCGAAAGATGGCAGCGTCCATAGGTCGCCGCATGGCGGTCTGGCGCCGGCAATTCGTGGCCAGGATACGATCCAAAAGCGCAGGGCATTGGAAGAGACGTCGCGGACGTCGATAGCGGACATGTGATCTGAGGCTCACGATTACGGCTTCCCGCTTCTCGACATGAGTGCTTCACTACCGATCATCTTCGGGCATAATGTTGATGTAGTTCCCGTTTGCAGCACGCGGGCCGTCAACGAGGAGGTGCCCGTGTTCGTATCGCGTATTCGTCTGAAACGGTTCCGTGGCTTCGAAGCAGCCGAACTGCGCTTCGATAGTCACGTTGCCATCGTTGGCGAACCGAGGGCAGGCAGGTCCGATCTACTCCTGGCATTACGGCGCGTACTGCATCCGAGAAGCACCAGTGCGCGACTCGATCCGCTCGATATTCACCAGCCCGCGACAGATGAGCTGACCGAAGTCGAAGTCTCCCTCACAGATCTCGGGAACGATCTTGAGCAACTATTTGACGCGCGACTGGAATTGCTGAACTCGGATACGGGCCTCCCCGCAACCAAAGGTGAAGAATTTCAGGCCAAGTTGGGTGTCCGACTGTGCTATCGCGCCCGGTATGACAATGAAACTGACACCGGTGAGCATTGGGTGGACTGGGCACGAGACAGCGACCCTGACATCGACTCATATTCTCGTGCACGTCGTATTGAGCGTGAGGCACTTCCAGTCGCCTGGATTCAGAGCGACTCGCCTCTTCAGGTTCGAGCAGAGGGCGCCTTCCGCGCGTTAATGGAGGGCGCACGCCCAGATGCCGTACGGTCGGCCCTTGACGGGCTAGTCCACGATGTCGCCGACGCCACGGCGACCTTCAGCCAGAGTGAAGCTGTCGCTGAGACCGTCACGGATGTCCTCGATGCCGGGGGAACAGCGCTCCTTGGCGTTGATGACCCGAATAGCGTTCGCTTCGTCGCTGAGGACGGATCGCTGGCCGGACTGCTGCGTGCACTACGCCCGGCCCTTGAACTCGACGATGCCGGGACATTGCCTTTGACCAGTCACGGATCGACAGCTTCCGCAATTCTAGCCAGCGCGGAAGCGATAGCTGCAGCCAAGCGACTGGGAGAAGAGGGTTTGGTGGTGTTTGCCGATGACTTCGGCGACACGCTTGATGCCTCAGGCGCGGAACACGTAGCGATACAGCTGAGAAGTGCGTCAAGGCAAACCTGGATCAGCACCCGACGCGCGGACCCGCTCAGGGCGTTCATGCCCGAAGAAGTGATCCGGTTCACTCGCAGCCACGGCTTGCGCCAGCACCATCGCTTATCTCCATCCACCGATAAGAAGGCCCGGCGCGCTCATCGTGACCTTCTGCCCCATCTGTTGGCAGGTTGCACGAGTAAGACTGTAGTCCTCGTTGAGGGTCCGCACGATGTCGAAGGATTGCAAGCGGTCGCGCGCCGCATCGTATGGCTGGGCCGCGCCGAAGGCGACCTTTCGAGCCGCGGTATGCGGCTGCTAAGCGCTCCGGGCGAGACGGGAGGCAAGGATAGGCTTGCAGACTTGGCCCGTCTCGCAATCGAACTCGGCTTCCACGTTCGAGCCATAGTGGATAATGACTCTCCAGGATCAGATGGCGATCTTTACGACGAACTAGAAGCCTTGACCGAACAGCTCGTCGTTCTACCAGATCGAACCGCTATCGAGCGCGCGCTCGTGTACGGGTTGAGCGCACCCGCCCTACGAGAAGCGATTCGAGGCCTAGTGACTGGGTACGATCTAGTGCCAGCCGATTGGGGATTGCCGGACCTGGGAAATCTGGAACGCATCGACGAAAGTGCTCTAGTCGACGCTGTCCTGAGAAAGAAACTGCTGAAAAAGAGCCCCGGACTCCATGCGCCGTGGGTTCAGTCTCTCCCCAGCGGTGAACTACCGCCGATTGCCGAAGCGGTGCTCTGCACACTGCACAGCGGTTTGCCTGGCCGAATTGAGCTGCGTGATCCATGATGACGTTCGAGCCGGGACCTGAACAGCGGGGAGTCATCGAGTCCACCTTGCCCTTACTGGTTGTTCTAGGTGGAGCCGGTACAGGCAAGACCACGACCGCGTGCGCCGCCGCTCGTGCTCACCTGGAGCGACAAGAGACACCAGACCGTGTGTTGTTCTTGTCTTTCTCACGGGCTTCAGTGAGTCGCGTACTTCAGCGGGCTCGTGGACTTGTCGGGTCGTGGAGCTCTCACATAGAGGTGACCACCTTCCATGCCCTCGCGTGGTCCATCGTTCGCCGTTTCGGTCCGATCCTGGGGCACGAGAACCCTGTGCTAAGACCACCTGCCTACCACCGGTTGGTGCACGAACCAGGGTCACTTGAATACGACCATTTGATCCCCATGGCTCTAAGAGCGTTAGGAAACTCCGCCGCCGTGCGTCAGCACGTCGAGAACCGCTGGGGATTGGTCATAGTCGATGAATTCCAAGATACAGACAGGCTTCAATCTCGCCTAGTCGATGCCGTCAGTCCTCGATCACGACGTATTCTCCTTGGCGACCCAAATCAGTGCATCTATACATTCCGGAGTGCTGAAGGAGTGCGCCCTGAGCGGATTGACGAAGCTGCTCGTGAAGCAGGTCCCGAGGGAGTTATTCGTTTGCCGTCGACATCTCATCGGGACACGACCGGTCTGATTCCTGCTATCGCCGAGGCAATCATGCGACGTGAATTCGATAGCGAGGCGATCCAAAACGGGTTAGACACCGATCGTCTCATAGTTGAAAGTCAGATCGACCAAGAAGACGAAGCGGAAGTTGTAGCCGAGCGCGTGCGCGCCCTGACAGACGATGGCCTAAGCATTGGGATCTATTGCCACCACAATGACATGCTGGCTTCCCTGTCAGACGGGCTCAACGTACGGGGGATCGACCACGACATCGCCGGACTCTCGGATGCCGTGAGCCTCGCACTCCTAGCCCAAATGGAAATGTGCAGGTATGCCCAGGGACAGGGCCAATGGAATGATGTTCTTCAGGCTCTCGCTGTATTCATTGCAAGTGCGCAGAAGGGCTCGAATGTTCCGCCCCTAGCCCAAGACATCTTGGAAGGGAGAGGCTCGCAGACTCTTCAAGCACGACTCACAGAGATCGAGCGCTCCCTACGAGCCATGCCCCTGGACGAGGCCACCCTGATCGCTGGGCGTGCTCACACGGTCATCGGGCTCCCGAGCAAAGCTCGCGCTTGGCACTATGCCAGTCGACTTCTGGGCCCGATGGTCGCCAGGGCGAAACGGACACGAGGGGCAAGTGGTATTGCGCACGCTCTGGCTCGCGAGGTCGAGCAAACGGCATCTGGTCTGTTAACCGATGTGACGGACGCCCCAGGCGACGTCCAGTTAATGAACCTGCATCAAACCAAGGGCCGGGAGGCGGACGCAACCATCGTAATTCTCCGCTCCACAGACTTTTTCGGCAATCGCGAGCAGAGCCCATTCATAAACACGAGTCGTCTACTCTATGTCGTCTTCTCCCGCGCCCGGCACCGAATCATACTGCTTCTCGTCGGTCAAGGTCTTCCACCCCAGGTTGCTCCCTTGACCGGGCTCGCTAGCGCCTAACACTTGCCCTACCCTCATCCAATGGATGGATGGTTCAAGGCATAGACCACGGAATCCAGAATCATTACTTCCAGGAATTCCTCATCGATGGTTGCTCGATTGACGACGGAAAAGTGAGGCTGCTGGTACTACTAAGGCAACCTTGAGCTTGAGCTGGGTCAGTCCGCTTCCAGGGAAGGCAAGGAATCGACGATGCGCATCGTCTCCAAGCTCACAGTTGTAATCTTCCCGATCAAATCGATGATGTACCGAGGTTGGTTGTGTTCGCGAGCCCAGTCGTTGGGATCGTTCACGATGCCTGATGCCTTATCGGTCTTCACCTGGTAGCGCTCGAGAATCCAGTCTAGGCCCGATCTGGAACCCAGCATGTACCGTTGCGCTTCCTCGGGAATTCCTTCGATAGTGATGTACGGGTTGTACTTGATGATCGTCTTATCCCAAGCACCGGACCTGCCTCCGTACTTCATTTTCGACACAGCAAACCGTTCAAACTCTTCGGTTGGTGCAACCGTTGTAACATTCTCTGACAACGGGTAGGGCTCCATCTCCTCATAACTGAGGTGCAACGCCGAGAGTTCACGACCGGCCTGCACGAATACCTCAAAATTTGCACGGCCTTTGACTTGTGGGATGCGGGGCAGTGTCTTCTTCAGCTCGGCGGCATAGGTGATTCGGTAATCCGAGGAGTGCAACAGGCCATAAACGTAAAAGAATATATCGTCCTTTGACACCTGGTCACCATAGGCCCGCCTGTATTCACTGAGTGCCCAATCTGTGATGTTGTCTTCGCGAGTCGGTGTGGTCAGCAGCGCATCCCCAGCAGGAGCGATATACCGGTAGCGAGCGAAAAACTGCCCCCCGCTTCCAGCTCCAGTTAAGTGCAAATTGGGAACTATATCTGTCATCAGGACCGAAAACGGAACTGCTGAGCTTGCACCAACGTTATAAAAGCCGAAATTTTCATATTCGCGATTAGGGAATACTTCCTTCAGACGGTAGCGACGCTCGTTAAGATCTGCCGAAAAGTATACGTGCTCTGCCTGAAACGGCCGGTACATTGATGGACGTATATTTTCGACGTCAAACTCTGCCGTCTTACCCCTCTGCAGTCTTTGCTTGAGACCATCTGCCCACGAAATCTTTCTAGAATCCGAATCAATAAAATTCCCGACTGGCGAAGGTTTACCTGAGACCTTCCACCGCTCAACTTCGCTATTGTAAAACTCGATCATCGCGTTCGCGTTGGTTGCCAGCTCTTCCATCGACGAGTTATATACCCAAGCGTCACGACTCGTACTCAAACCACCTGTAGACAGTGCGAAAATAATTTGTGAGGACCTGCTCCTTTTATCTGCGATGAGGGGGAGCTTTTCATAGTTGGGATCACGCTGATTGATCCAGTCCCCGTACTGATTCGGCGTCACCGTTTGCCACTCTAAGGTTGAAAGGGAGTTCTTCTCCAGCGTTGAGAGCTTCGTTGAGCGGTCGAGGTAGTCTCCGACATCTTTATAGTGCAGAACGCACTGGTCAGGCGCTCCTGGCCGCTTCACCAAAACCATCACCGCAACTGTATTCCGTGACCCCGAGTCGAAGATCTTTCCACCCTCCTTACGGCTCAGTTCACCAGCCGTACGTTGGTTCCCTCGGAGGTTGTAGATGTAGATGTCGTGGAACTCGTCGGTGAGAGTCTTCCGCAGACCATCAGCTGTGTTTCCGTCGATATACCCACCGTTAGAGACGTAGCAGACGACGCCACCGCTGTCGGAGTCAAGAACTCGATTGGATGCCCATCGAATTGCGCGAATGTATGAGTCATACAAGGAGTTCTTGTTCGTCGCTGATGACCTTGCCGCATACGTTGACCGGATCGATTCGTCCAGTGTCGGATACGCCTGGTTGGCGTTGTTGTCGTTGCCACTGGTTTGACCCACTGAGTAGGGCGGATTCCCCAAGATCACTCGGATATCGAGGCCGTTCTGGGCGATGACACGGTCGTTGTTGCCAGTGAACATGGCGTCGTCGAGCGTGCCCCCGTCCTCCGTCATCTGGAACGTATCGGTCAGCACAATCCCTTCGAACGGTCTGTACCCAACCTGGTCCGGGTCTATTCCACTTTCTGCGGCTGCTTCTCGTTGGAGACCATGGAACGTGGCTTCTATATTGATCGCGGCAATATAGTAGGCCATGAGCAAGATTTCGTTGGCATGAAGCTCATTCGCGTACTTCCGTGCAAGGTCAGCCGGTTCGATCAGGCCAGATTGGAGGAGCCGGGTAATGAACGTACCTGTACCAGTGAACGGATCGAGCACATGGACGCCTTCGCCAGAGATCGTGGTGCCGAAGTGTTCCTTGAGCACGTCGTTGACTGACCGGAGGATGAAGTCCACGACCTCGACCGGGGTGTAGACAATGCCGAGAGACTCAGCGGTCTTGGGGAATGCGAGCTTGAAGAAACGTTCATACAGTTCCGTGATGATCTTCTGCTTGCCCTGTGCTGATTCGATCCCTTCAGCGCGCACCCTGACAGACCGGTAGAACTCATCGAGCTTCCCCGTCTCCGTATCGAGGTTGTACTCCTCCAGCACGGCGAGCATGGTGTCCATCACCCTCGAAACCGGGTTATGGGCAGTGAAGTCATAGTCATCGAACAGTGCGTCAAAGACCGGTTTCGTAATCATGTGTTGTACCAGCATGTCGACGGCGTCGGTTTCGGTGATCCCGTCGTTGAGATTTGCCCGAAGTGCTGAGACGAACTCGGTGAAACGACCTTCAACAACTGAGTTTTCAGGATCGTCGATGATGGAAAGCAGACGGACGGTCTGCCTGTCGGCGATGTCCTTGACATCAGCAGCCCAGTCCTCCCAATATCTACGGTCACCCACCTTCCTGACCATGCGCGCGAAGATAGCGTTCTCCCACGCCGCAGCATTGACCATAGAAAACAACGCCTCAGCACCGTCCTGCCCCGACGACCGGTCAGAATCCGCGTCTTCGTCGTCGGTGCCGACACCGATGACATCAACCGTCTTGTTCGCACCCTTGTCCAAGTCGATCTTATTGATCATCGCTTCAAAACGGTCATCATGTGCACGCAACGCTTGCAACACGTCCCACACGACTTTGTACTTCTTGTTGTCATTCAACGCCGTCTCAGGGTCCTGGTCAGCTGGCACCGCGATGGGCAGCACAATGTACCCATATTCCTTGCCCGGTGCTTTACGCATCACACGCCCAACAGCCTGAACAACGTCCACTTGAGAGTTCCGAGGGTTGAGGAACAGAACTCCGTCAAGGCTAGGAACGTCCACGCCTTCGGTCAGACACTTCGCGTTCGTGAGAATCCGGCACGTATTCGCGCCAACTTCTTCCTGGAGCCAATCCAATCGCTTGGAACGTTCGAGGACGTTGAAGGTGCCGTCAACGTGCTCGGCTTCCATCCGTAGCTTTGACTGTTCATCAGTACGGTTAACAAGGAGCTCGCGTCCGATCTTCTCGAACTGATCCGCCAGAGCCTTTGATTCCTTGATATTCCGAGCGAACGCTACGGCACGGTTCATTGGAGAATCATCATTGATCGCCAACCGTTGGCCGTGTACACCGCGTTTCGACAGACCATTCCAACACCCGACGATCCTGGCGACGTCGTCAAGATTGAGGTCACCATCTTCGGACAGCAACCGTTGGAACGACGTCGCAACCGAAGTCTCGTCAACGGCCAAAATCAGGACTTTGTAATCAGATAAGTGTCCGAGTTCCACCGCGCGACCGAACCCGAGGTGATGGAACTCCGGACCATAGGTGGATTCGTCGTCCATCGAATACACCGCCACACCGTCCTGTGCAGCCTTTGCCGGCTCATCGCAGTTGAGGGTGTAGTCGGGGTCTGAATCCGCCGGCCTCGAGTAGAGATCGGGCGATGTAGTGGGTGAGG